>NZ_JBHVBL010000005.1:0-152589 GCF_042668165.1 Arthrobacter sp. NPDC057388 | reverse complement strand
TCTCGTGGGATCGGAGTTTTGTATAAGAGACTGGAGCGGGCAAGCTCCGGAAACCCGGAGCTGGCCCGCTTTAGTATTTGCGAAAAAGGCTAGACAGGGAAGCCCAGAACGACGCCGGGGCTTTTCCTGTGCTCGCTAACCGCTGTAACTAACCCTTGAATTCCTTCATCCAGGACTTCAGGTCCTCGCCGAACTCCGCGCGTTCAGAGGCCAGCGTGATGACCGCCTTCAGATAGCTGAGCTTGTCTCCTGTGTCGTAACGGCGGCCTCGGAAAACGACGCCATAAACGCCAGCGCCGTTGCCGTCGGCCGCAGCAAGCGTCTGCAGGGCATCTGTCAGCTGGATTTCCCCGCCGCGGCCGGGCTCGGTCTTCTCGAGGACATCGAACACCGCAGGATGAAGCACGTAACGACCAATGACTGCCAGGTTGGACGGCGCCTCATCCGCAGTGGGCTTCTCCACCAGTCTGTTCACCCGGACATAGCCCTCACCATCGACGGCCGAGATGTCCGCGCAGCCGTAAGCGCTGATTTGAGACGGCTCCACCTCGATCAAGGCAATCACCGAACCGCCGGTCTGTTCCTGGACCTCAATCATCGTGGTCAAGAGCTCGTCCCGCTCGTCGATGAGGTCGTCCCCCAGCAGAACTGCAAACGGCTCATCCCCGACGTGCTGACGCCCGCACAGGACTGCGTGACCGAGGCCCTTCGGCTCACCCTGCCGCAGGTAGTGGATAGGACCAAGGCCCGAAGCGTGCTGCACTGCATCGAGGCGAGCCTGGTCGCCTTTGAGTTCCAGGGTCCTCTCCAGTGCCGGAGCCTGGTCAAAGTGATCCTCCAGCGCCCGCTTGTTGCGGCCAGTAATCATCAAAACATCGTTGAGCCCGGCATCGACGGCCTCCTCAACTACATACTGAATGGCAGGAGCGTCCACTACCGGCAGCATCTCCTTCGGCATCGCCTTGGTGGCGGGCAGGAAGCGCGTGCCCAGCCCGGCGGCCGGAATAACTGCTTTACGTACTGATTTCCCCAATGTCATGGTCGAACCTTACAAATTGACTTGCGGAAAGCGAAATTTCCACTCACAGATTTCGGCCTGCGTCGAGGCTACCGTAGCGTTTTCTCTATGGGGAGATGGAACCGGTCCGACGTCGCGGCATTTTCGCGTACCGTGCTGGCTCTCTATCTGGCCGCACTCGCCTTCGTGGCGTTCTGGCCGACCCCCGTTGACCGTCCTGTTGCCGGGCGGCTGCAGGCGGTGCTCTTTGCCCTTCACCACTCGGGAGTGCCCGAGCTGATCAACTACAACTTCGTGGAGTTCGCGTCCAACATCGTGATGTTCACGCCTATCGGCATGCTTGCCGCCCTTGCCTTCCCCGCATTTCATCGGGGGCGGATAGTGCTCAGCGCATTTCTGGCGTCGTGCAGCATCGAGCTGGGACAAAAGGTTTTTTTGCACGACCGGTTTCCCAGCGCGATGGACATCGTGGCGAATACTGCCGGGGCAATGCTGGGCGTTTGGATCCTGGGGGTTGTTGAGGAGTGGGTTCGGGAAGGTGGTTTCGAGAGGGTGCGGCAGCGGTAGGTCGATCACCCTTTGAATTCTGGCTCCCGTTTCTCCTGGAACGCGCGGAACCCTTCAGCGTAGTCCTCCGTCTTGCAAAGGCGCGCCTGCTCAGCGTTCTCCTCCTCCATCGACGTCCACAGGCCCAGGCGCTGGTCACGGATATGCGCCACCAATTCCTTGCTGGCCTTGAACGCTCCCGTCGCACCGGTCGCCACCCGGGACACAATCGCCCTGGTTGAATCCAGCAGCTCCTCAGCCGGCAGGGCGCGGCTGAACATCCCCTGAGCCACAGCCTCCGCACCGGAAATCAGCTCCGCCGTGTAGATCAGGTCCAGCGTCCGGTGCATTCCCACCCGCTCGGTGAAGTACCAGTGGCCGCCTGAGTCCAGCGTGGCACCCAGCTTGGCGAACGGTGAGCCAAATTTCGCGTTCTCCGCCACGTACACCACGTCCGTCGCCAGCAACAACCCCAGCCCGACGCCCAGGCACGCTCCCTGCGCTGCCGCAAACGTCGGCGCCGGGAACGCGCTCATCTTCTGCAGCAGCGGCTGCACCAGACCACCCAAGTAGGCCTCGGCGTCGTCCGTTTCCGGCGTCACACCGGCGATATCCCTGCCCGCGCAGAAGGCGCGCCCCTCTCCCCTCAGCAGCAGCGCCCGCACCTTACCGCGGGAGGCGGCGGCAGCGGCGTCGTCGTACGCCCGGGACAGTTCCGCCAGCGCCTGCTCGTCCAGCGAGTTCAGCTTCTGCGGGGCGTTGAGGACCACTTCGGCGACGCCGTCGGCGATGGAGAGGGAGATCATTGGTTCCTTCTTTCGGAGTGCGGCGGGGCGGGTTTCGACAGGCTCAACCGGCGTCAGACGTCGAAGTCGACGGTTACCTCTTTGCTGGTGGGGTGGGACTGGCAGGTCAGGACGTAGCCCTTGTCCAGCTCATCCTGCTCCAGCGCGTAGTTTTCGTCCATGGTGACGGTGCCGGTGACCACCTTGGCACGGCAGGTGCCGCACACTCCCCCGGCGCACGCGAACGGCACGTCCGGGCGGACCCGCAGCGCCGCGTTGAGGATGGACTCGCGGGCGTGCGTGGGGCTGGCGACGTCCCCCTGCAGGCCGTCCAGCTTGAACGTGATCTTGTACGTCTCCTGGGATTCGTCCGCGATAACGGGGCGGCCGGCGTTGCCCTCGGGCCGGTCCGGCTTGCCGGAGGTGAACAGCTCAAACCGGACGTGTTCCGGCTTCACGCCGCGCTCGGCCAGGGTGTCCCGGCACAGCTGCACCAGCTCGAACGGCCCGCACAGGAACCACTCGTCCACGTCGTCCGCGTGGATGGCGGTACCCAGCAGCTGCTGCAGCTTCTCGGCGTCAATCCGTCCGCTCAGCAGCGGCGCGATCCGCTGCTCACGGGACAGCACATGGTGCAGCGCCAGCCGCTGCGGGTACTTGTCCTTCAGGTCCGCCAGCTCCTCCAGGAACATCACGTCCATGGCGGCCTTGTTGGCGTAGATCAGGTCGAACCGGGTGTCCGGGTTGGCGGCCAGCAGCGTCCGGGCGATCGCGATCACGGGCGTGATGCCCGAGCCCGCGGCGATGGCCACGAAGTTCCCCGGCTCCCCCGCCAGCTCCTCCGGATGGTTCATGGAGTTCATGACGTTCTGCTCCACGGTGTTGCCGTCGCGGCCGTGCTTGGAGACGAACGCGCCCATGGGGCTCATCACGTCCAGCGTGTCCCCCGCCTTCAGCTCGGCGTTGGCCCACGTGGAGAACAGCCCGCCCAGGTCCTTCTTGACGGCCACCCGGATCTCGCTGCTGCCGTCCGCGAAGCTGCGCGGCTCGGCGCAGATGGAGTAGCTGCGGCGGATCTCCTTCGGCTCGCCGGTCTCGTCCGGGAGCGTGGTGCGCAGGGCCACGTACTGGCCCGGCAGGTAGTCGAACTGCCCGGCCAGTTCTGCCGGCACCGCGAAGGTCACCTCGATGGCGTCCTCCGTCAGCCGGCGCACCTCCGCGACGGTGAGGGAGTGGAAGGACGGACGACGGCGGCCGGTGGCCTCCGCTGATTCGGCTGCGGTCTGGCGGACAACGGGCATGGGCTTTTCCTTACAGGACTTTGAAGTAGTCGAACGGTTCCCGGCAGTCCTGGCACACGTACAGCGCCTTGCAGGAGGTGGAACCGAAGCGGGTGAGTTCCTTGGTGTTCAGCGACGAGCACTGCGGGCACTTCACGGCGAGGCTCAGGCGCACCGGTCCGTTGTGGCCCAGCGTTGCTTTGCCGGTGGGCGGTGCGATGCCGTACTCCTTCAGCTTGGCCTTGCCGGGCTCGGTCATCCAGTCAGTGGTCCACGCCGGGCTCAGCACCAGCTCCACGTGCACGCTGGGGTAGCCCTCCCTGTGGAAGGCGGTCTTGAGGTCGTCGCGGATGGCGTCCATCGCCGGGCAGCCCGAGTAGGTGGGCGTGATGGTGACCTGGACAGCGGGCACCGGCCCGCCGTCGACAGTGTGCTGTTCCTGCGTCACCTGCACCGAGCGCAGGATGCCCAGGTCCTCGATGGTGAGCACCGGGATCTCCGGATCGCAGACTGTGGCGGCGATGTCCCACGCCTTCTGCCGGGCCGTTTCCCCGGTCCTGGTCTCGAAGTCCGAGATGTACATGGCAGTCACCAGCTTGCTCCGGGATGCTCGCGGGCCAGCACCTGCATCTCCGCGAGCAGGTAGCCCAGGTGTTCCGAGTGCCGGCCGCGGCGGCCGCCGCCGGGCGCTGGCGGGACGTCCGGCACCTCCAGCTCGGCTTCCTTCAGAACCTCGCCGGTGAGGCGGTCAAAGTCCTCCTTCAGGCTGGAAGGTTCGACGGCGGCACCAGCCTCTGCCAGGCGGCTCACCAGCTCGTCGTCCACGAAGAGCTCGCCGACGTAGGGCCAGATGAGCTTCAGTCCGTGAATCATGCGGCGGCGGGATTCGTCCGTGCCTTGTGCGAGGCGGAGGACCCACTGGGTGCTGTGGTCGCGGTGGTAGTCCACCTCCTTCACGGCCTTGGCGGCGATGGCGGCCAGCGTGGCGTCGGTGGATTCGGTGAGCCGGCGGTAGAGCTCGAACTGGTAGTAGCTCACCACGAACTGCCGGGCGATGGTGACGGCGAAGTCCCCGTTGGGCTGCTCGAACAGGTGCGCGGAGCGGAACTCGTGCTCGCGGCGGAAGTAAGCGAGGTCATCCTCGGACTTCTCCCACGCTCCCCCGGCATAGCTGAGGAAGCTGCGGGCGTGGCCCAGCTGGTCCAGGGCAATGTTGCCCAGGGCCACATCCTCTTCCAGCTCGGGGGCGCGGGAGATCCAGTGGCCCAGGCGCTGGGCGAGGACCAGGGCGTCGTCGCCCAGGCTCAGCGCGTACACGGCCACGTCCTCGGTGGGCTTGGCCAGGCCGGTGCGGACCTCGAGCGCGATGTCCTCCGGGCGGAGTGCGTTGCCGGGGGTGATGCGGGTGGCGCTGGCTGATCCGTCGCCGCTGGCCCCTGCGCCGGCGACGCCGACGGAGATGTCGCCGTGGCCTGTGGTTTCTTGTGTCTCCGGGTTCACAGGTGCTTCACGCCTTCGCTCTTGGTGTAGTACGTGGCATGCCGGTAGTCCTTGCCCTGCGGCGATTCGAAGAACGAGCCCTTCGCGTCCGGGTCGCTGCTGGCGATGGCGTCGGCCGGGACCACCCAGATGGACACGCCCTCGTTGCGGCGGGTGTACAGATCACGGGCGTTGCGCAGAGCCATGGCGGCATCCGGCGCATGCAGGGAGCCGGCGTGCACGTGGGACAGGCCGCGGCTGGACCGGACGAAGACCTCCCACAGGGGCCAGACGCTGCGGTGCGGGGTTTCAGCAGGCTGAACCGCCGGGCTCGCGGACTTCTCGGGCTCACTCACGGGAGCGACCGGACTGCTCGCTGCCACGGGCTTCTCGCCGGGGAACTCTGGGTTGCCGTGTGGAGCCATGGCGACCGGGGTCCCCGGCCGAGCTTGCGAGGTTGGGGAGTCGACATGGAGGCTCATGCTGCGTATTCCTTCTGCTTGTTAACCTGCTTCGCTATCTGTTTCGCCGCGTAGGCGGCGGCTGCCTCGCGAACCCAGGCGCCGTCGTCGTGCGCCTGCCGGCGGCGCTCAAGCCGCTGCGAGTTGCAGGGGCCGCGCCCGGCCAAAACTTCCTTGAATTCGTTCCAGTCCAGCGGGCCGTGCTCCCACTTCTTGGTGTCCTCGTTGTAGCGGACCTCGCTGTCCGGGAGGGTGAGGCCCAAGACCCTGACCTGCTCCACCATCATGCCGACGAACCGCGAGCGCAGCTCGTCGTTGCTGAAGCGCTTGATGTTCCAGGCCATGGACTGCTTGGAGTTGGGCGAATCGTCGTCCGGCGGGCCGAACATCATCAGCGCCGGGGCGTACCAGCGGTTCACGGCGTCCTGCGCCATCTGCTTCTGCGCGGGCGTTCCGTTGGACAGTTCGAGCAGGATCTCGAAGCCCTGGCGCTGGTGGAAGGACTCTTCCTTGCAGATGCGCACCATGGCCCGGCCGTAGGGACCGTACGACGCGCGGCACAGCGGCACCTGGTTGCAGATGGCGGCGCCGTCCACCAGCCAGCCTATTGCTCCCATGTCCGCCCAGGTGAGGGCCGGGTAATTGAAGATCGAAGAGTAGCGGGCCTTGCCGGCGATGAGGTCGTCCATCATCTGGTCGCGGGACTGGCCCAGGGTCTCGGCGGCGGAGTAGAGGTAGAGCCCGTGGCCGGCCTCGTCCTGGACCTTGGCCATCAGGATGGCTTTGCGCTTCAGGCTCGGGGCGCGGGAGATCCAGTTGGCCTCCGGCTGCATGCCAATGATCTCCGAGTGCGCATGCTGCGAGATCTGGCGCAGGAGAGTCTTGCGGTAGGCGGCAGGCATCCAGTCGCGCGGCTCGATCCGGGAATCCTCGGAGATCACGCGGTCAAAGTACGCCTGGCCCTCGGCCTCCAGCTGGGCCTGCCCATTGTCAGCACCTTCGGCGCCCGGGGCTGCCGGCTGGCCAGGCACTGAGTGCAGGTTCTGCGCTGCCATGGTTGCTCCTATGCATATTCACGTCCGTACAGGACCTCTGTCCGTACCGGAAAGATTATTTACCGACCGTTCGTTCAGGATATGCGGAACGAAACTGCAGCGTCAAGCAGCGGGCACAGAAAAGCGCCGCTAACTTCGGGCGAAGTCAGCGGCGCTTTCGGAGCAGCGCAGGGAGTGGGTTACGGCCGCAGATACTCGCTCAGCGCATCACGCGAATGCCTCGGCGAGAATCCCACGGCGCGGATCTTATCCAGGTCCAGGGCGCTGTTCAGCGGCCTGGGAGCGGCCGCTTTGCCTTCGAAGTACTGAGCTGTACTGACGCCAGTTATATCGTCCCGAGATGAGCCCGCCAGTTCAAAGACGTCCGCCGCGATATCCGCCCACGACTGCGGGTCGCCGTTGTTGCTGAGGTTGTAGGTGCCATAGGCGGCACCGCTCTGAAGCAAATGGATGATGCCGGCTGCAATGTCCTGCGTGAAGGACAGCCGCCCCACCTGATCGTTGACAACTGACGGCTTGATTCCCCGCTCCGCCAGCAATGCCATTGTGCGCACGAAGTTGTTTCCTTCACCGATGACCCAACTGGTCCGCACGACATAATGCTTGGGGACGACACTGACAACAGCGTCCCCGGCAGCTTTCGTCTGGCCATAGACGCCAAGCGGGGTGAACGACTCGCTCTCGTCATGGACGTCGCGGCCGCCGTCGAAAACGTAGTCTGACGAGATGTGTACCAGCGTCAGGTCGTACTCGACCGCGATGCGGGCCAAACGGGCAACCGCATTGACGTTGATCTCCCAGGCTGCGGCACGCCCATCTTGAGTTTCAGCCGCATCTACGGCGGTGTACGCCGCAGCGTTGATGATGGTCGAGTAGTTCTTCCAGTTCCGGCTGCTGTATGAATCCGGGCTGGCCAGATCGAATTCGGCGCGGTTCGCGAAGTCCACCGAGTCGTCGCCGGCATAGATGGCCCTCAAAGCCTTGCCGAGCTGCCCGTCAGCACCCAGCACCAGCGTTTTCTTCGGCGCCATGGGGCGAACATCTGACAGTCGCGGGTGAGCCTTGTCCTTATCCGAAAGCTCCGCCTTGTCCAAGGGAACCGGCCATTGAATGGCCGCGCTTTCATCGGCGAGGTTCAGGAAGGTGTACTGGCCCTGGGCATCTGCGGACCAGTGATCGTTCACCAAGTAGGTGTAGGCCGTGTTGTCCTCGAGCGTCTGGAACGCGTTTCCGACTCCCCGGGGAATGAAGATGGCCTGGCTGGCATCCAGTTCAGCCGTGAACACCGCTCCAAACGAAGGACCTTCGCGCAGGTCGACCCAGGCGCCGAAAATCCTGCCTGTGGCCACTGAGATGAATTTATCCCAGGGTTCCGCATGGATACCGCGGGTGGTTCCCGCCTTCTCGTTGAAAGAGATGTTGTTCTGGACGGGCCGAAAATCCGGCAATCCCAGCGCGGTCATCTTCTCGCGCTGCCAGTTCTCCTTGAACCAGCCGCGGTTATCCCCATGGACGGGAAGATCGTAGAGAACTACGCCGGGGATTGGCGTCTCCTGAGCACGGAGCGGCTTCGAAAACTCGATCGTCATGGCGCTACTGGCCCTGTTCCTTGTACTTCGCTTCCGTGGCCGACTTCTGAGGGCGCCACCAGTCCTCGTTGTCCCGGTACCAGGCAATCGTGTCCTCAATGCCGGCGTCGAAGTCAGAGAACTCAGGCTGCCAGCCCAATTCCGTCCGAAGCTTTGTGGAGTCGATGGCATACCGCAGATCATGGCCGGCGCGATCCACTACGTGGTCATACGCGTCGGGAGCCTCGCCCATATGCTTCAGGATCAGCTCGACAACATCCTTATTGTTCTTCTCACCATCCGCCCCGATCAGGTAGGTGTCACCGATGCGGCCCTTGGCAATAATGGCCAGTACTGCCGACGAGTGGTCATTGGCATGGATCCAGTCACGAACGTTCTCGCCCTTGCCGTACAGCTTCGGCCGAACGCCGTCGATGACATTCGTGATCTGGCGCGGGATGAACTTCTCAACGTGCTGGTAGGGGCCGTAGTTGTTCGAGCAATTGCTGATGGTTGCCTGAAGTCCGAAGGAGCGGACCCAGGCCCGGACCAGGAGATCCGAGCCTGCCTTTGTGGAGGAGTAGGGGCTGGAGGGGTTGTACGGGGTGTTCTCCGTGAAGCGCTCCGGATCATCCAATTCCAGGTCGCCGTACACCTCGTCCGTGGAGATGTGGTGGAAGCGCTTGCTGTGCTTGCGAGCAGCTTCGATCAGCGTATACGTGCCGACGATGTTCGTATCGAGGAACGGCCTCGGGTCATGCAGGGAATTGTCATTGTGTGACTCAGCGGCGTAATGAACCACCACATCGCAGTCGGCCACCAGGTTTTCAACAAGTGCCGCATCGGCGATATCCCCGACGACGAGCTGAAAGCGGTCATCCGGCAACCCCTCGAGCGAGGCCCGGTTTCCCGCGTAAGTTAGCTTGTCCAGAACGGTAACAGCATTATCCGTGTGATTAAGGACATAGTGCACAAAATTGGAACCGATGAAACCGGCCCCACCGGTCACGAGAAATTTCTGCATGTTTCCCATATTTCCATAACGCCACCGATTTGTTTGAACCTACGAAATCACCGAAACTAGATCCCATGCGCGGGATTATCCTCGCCGGGGGGACCGGTTCAAGACTTCATCCGATTACGTTGGGCATCAGCAAGCAGCTGGTTCCTGTCTACGACAAGCCGATGATCTACTATCCGCTGTCGACTCTGATGCTCGCCGGAATCCGGGACATCCTGATCATCACGACCCCCCACGACGCCGACCAGTTCCAGCGTCTGCTGGGCGACGGCAGCCAGTTTGGCGTCAACATCACCTACACGCAGCAGCCCTCTCCCGATGGACTTGCCCAGGCATTCGTTCTGGGAGCCGACCACATCGGAGACGGACCCGTCGCTCTGGTTCTCGGTGACAACATTTTCTATGGCCAAGGCATGGGAACGCAGCTCCGCCGTTTCGCGGATATCGACGGCGGCGCAGTCTTCGGCTACCGCGTAGCCGACCCGACCGCGTACGGCGTCGTCGAGTTCGATGTCACAGGCAAGGTCATATCCCTCGAGGAAAAGCCGGAGAAGCCAAAAAGCCATTACGCCGTACCCGGGCTTTACTTCTACGACAACGACGTTGTCGAAATTGCCCGCAATCTCAAGCCCTCGCTGCGCGGCGAACTGGAAATCACTGATGTGAACCGCGAATACCTGGAGCGCGGCAAGCTCCAGGTGGAGATCCTCCCCCGCGGTACGGCCTGGCTGGATACCGGCACCTTCGATTCGCTCAACGAGGCTTCGGAGTTCGTCCGCACCGTCCAGAAGCGTCAGGGCCTCTCCATCGGCTGCCCCGAGGAGATTGCGTGGCGGCTCGGGTTCCTCACCGACGATGAGCTGCGCGAGCGGGCCGAGCCCCTCGGCAAGAGCGGCTATGGCCGCTACCTGCTGGACTTGCTCGCTGAGGATGCTGCAGAAAACCCCGAGCGGCTGGCGCTCTCCCTCCTGTAGCTCCGGTTCAACCCGGCGGACGAAGCTGATGCCCTGTCAGGGTCGGGGAGCGAGATTGCCCCTGTTCCCGCCTATGGCGACGGCTTGGGCTAGCTTGGGAAAATCTTGCGGGCACCCCCTGAACGGGGGTCAAAGCGGGCTCCGACTATCAGGTCGCCCGGGCATTCACAGTGTGCCGGGTAGAGGCTGGTCCTGTCACTGAAGCACAGGTAGCCGCTAACCGCAGCTTCAGGTCGCCGGATCCGGAGCGCATTTCCCAGCCTTGCACCCGGACCCGGCGACGACGCCAAGCTCATTCGCCAGAACGTGACATTCAGCCCATCCCCGACAAGTCTTAGGTGGAGCTGGCGGGCGAGGTGAGCGCCGTCGTCGTTATTTCACCGGTGCCATGCTGAACCTGTCCGGCATTGCCCTCACGAACGGGTCCCGGATCTGGGGTGTGGCCGTGGCACGCCAGTCGACGACCGGGCTGCCCGGCTGGTTCTCGGTTTTTGAGTGCTCGAACCAGAGCGCCATCTTCAGCCTCGGGAACCTTCTCTGCAGTCCCGGGTCGAAAAGCTGGGTCCACCAGGCCTCCTTGATCGCCAGTTCGGTAGCCCCGTCGCTGCGCGAGGTGTTGTAGAAGGCCCCTGTTTCCGAGATGGCAAAGGGCTTCCTGTGCCCGTCCGCGTAGTCCTTGTAGAAGTCGGGGACGTCGGTGTCATTGGTGTAGGCGCTCTTGAAGGTTCCGGTGATCTTGGCGGCCAGCTTCCCCCGCTCCGGGACTGTGTTGTCTCCCCAGGGGTAGGCCTTGCCGAAGTGGTAGAGGGTGATGCCCACCCAGTCCACGGCATCGTCCCCGGGCCAGTACGGAGCGTAGGGGTCGTCCTTCATGGTGAGTTGGCCGTCGTCGTTCGTGTCCAAGGCCGGAAAGTCCGGGCTGCCGGGACGGGCCTCGTACGGCCCTCCCGAATAGGGATAGCCGGCGCCTTCGTTCGGGGACCAGAGCATTGCGGATGAAGGGGCCTTGTGGACAGCGGCTGCAACCTGACGGAACTTATCGATGTAGGCCGTGGGCTGCTGGCCCCACGCATACCAGGCGCCGTTCATCTCATGCCCGAACCGGACGATGACCGGCACGCCCTTCTGGTTCCATGCCGTCAACAGGCTGGTCAGCGCCGTCAGGGCCTCGAGGGTAACGGCGGCAAGGCCCTGTCTCGGTTCAAGGGTGAGCATGAAGGACGAGCGGTGGTCAGCAAGTTCCTGGATCTCTTCATTGACCGCGCCCTCCTCCTCCGGACTGAACGGAAAATCCACGTAGCGCCCGTACACGGCCGGCGTTGAACCGAGGTGGGAGGCGTAGCCGGCCACCGAGTCGAATTCGGAGTCCAACTGGACCCCGAAGTAGGTTCTGCCGTCGGCGGGCACCGGGAACCGCTGTGGGCTATCGGTGAGACGGGCCGCCGTGAGGCCGCCCGCCGCCAGGGCCACCGCAACCATCAGGAACGCCAGATTCCTAAATATCCTCGGTTGCCGCATCTGGGGCTCCTTCGGTTTTCAGGATGATGAACGCCACGATCAGGGCAAGTTCGGTCAGGACCGCGGCGGAGATCACCAGGACCACCGGCGCCGAAAGCACCGCCACCTGCAGGGCCAGCGCCAAGGGAACGGCGATGTAGGCCGCCACTACCACGAGGGCGGCGAACATGAAGGCGGCACACCTAACCTGGGCCGCCCGGTCCGCCCGCCGCTGGGCCGACCGGATGACCAGGCCGGCCACCACAAGTGATGGCTCGATGTGGCTGCCGGTGAGGAGCAGGTCCTCGTTGATTGCCTGGCCGACGGAGACTGCTACTGCTGAAGCTCGTTCCATGGTTATTCACCGCTCCTGGTGCTCTGAAGGTCCGCGTTCTTGGTCTTGGGGGTGGGCACCCAGTGGACGCCCCGCTTGCCGGCAGTCCATTGGAGGACCGCCCAGAGTGCCGCCGGGCTTTCGATCAGACCGGCAACAGGCGCCAGCAGGACCGCCAGCGATATCTCACCGGCACGGCCCCACCTGTTCATGCCCGAGTCGGCCACGTTGTGCCAGGCCCCGATAAAGACCGAGCCCATCCACATGACGCCGACCATTGCCAGCCACGCGCTGCCCGGCGCCGGCAGCGGGGGCGCACCGTCCGAGAGCAGCGCGTCCAAGGCGCGGATGATGAATGCGGGAAAGACAAGTGCGGACAAAACTCCGACGACGGCGCCCAGGGCGAAGGTGCCAACCCGGTAGCGGGTGCCCCAGACCAGGCTGAACCTGGTGGCCCAGGGCAGTGACATGAACTGCGGGTTCCCGGTGAGGGACTTCATGCCCTGCAGGACGCCGAAGATCCAGCGGTAGCGCTGTTTGAACGCGCTGCGGACCGAAAAGGGCGGCTGTTCGAGCATGACGCACCCGTGCCACCCGAACACGTCCTTGCCGCAGCTGGTGAAGGCCTTCATGCCGAACACGTAGTCCTCGGCGATGAAGGGCTGCCCCGCCAGGCATCCGATGTCCCAGCCGATATCGTTCTCCAGCGATTCGTCGATGACGAGGTTGGACCCGTGCAGGTGCAGGGGGACGCCGGTCTCCAGGACGTGGCGGCATTCATAGCAGCCGATCGGCCGGTTGGCCTCCATGCCCCGGCAGAGGGGGCTGGCGTTCAGGTATTCGAGCGGGTAATAGATGGGTCCCTCGAGGATCTTCTTGCCGGTGGTGGCGAGGCAGTGGATGAGCTTGCGCAGCTCGGCGGGGACCATGACGCTTTCCTCGTCGTAATGCACGATGAACGTCCGCCCCAGTGTGCGGTTCCACCCCTTGCGCCGCTGCTCCACGATGTAGTGCAGACCGCGGGCCTTGAGTTTGGTGCCGTTCGGGGTCTCGTAGTCCGCGGGGATCACGAGGCTGTCCACAAGGATGGGCGAACCGCGGAAGGCGTTCCGGACGGCGTGCGACTGGTCCGCGGACTCGGTCACCACCTCCACGGACAGGAACCTGCCGTAGAACTCCGGGTCCTCATGGGCCAGGCGGACGGCGTTGCGGATCCCGCGCGTAATGACTTCCGTGCTGCCGGCGGACCCGCGGGTGGTGATCTGGATCTTCACGAACGGAACGTCCAGCTTTCGGAGATCACCGTTGGAGACCGGGGTCCGGCGCCGGTAGCGCGTCCACCGGAAGAGGAAACTCCACCAGTACAGGGCCATGCGGACGCCGATGATCGAGACACCGACGAACAAGACGGGACCGAGCACGGACAGCAGGAAGTACATCGAATTGGGCATGGGAGACCGTTCCATTGCAGCATCGACAGGGATACCGAGGTGCCCGCTTTCCGTTTCTGCCACCCGGAACAGCGTCCTCGATGCACTTCACCTTAGGGAACGGGGCCGGAGGACGGCATCAGTAATTACTACCCGAAATCCGGATCTGGGCCACTTGGTTTCAGGGCGAAACCACACGCATCCGGCGGGGAGCGCGGTGAAGGACGGACCGATTACCTGTTTTGGGTCCGCCCACTATGGCGGGGGAACCTCGGGAAAAGGGTGGGCAACCTTGGGAACGCGTCCGCCCCGCCAAGGACGGTTCGTGTTAATCCTTTGTAACCACTGTGGACTTTCATGGTTGGAGCAAGCCGGGACTGATACCGTCGTCGCTGGCTAGACATGTAGGAATTCAGACGTCATCGCGTGGGATTTTTGTATCCCACCCAACACAGGATTCGTAATTCGTCTCAGGGGGGACAAATGAAGAAGTCTATTGCAGCGCTTGCACTTGCCGGAACAATCGCACTGGCTGGCACGGCTCCGGCCATGGCAAGCACCTATCCGGCGCCGGGAAATGAGCAGGGACTCGTTTCCGACGGGACCATCGCCCGCGGCGAATCCATCACCTTCTCCGGCAGCGGCTACACCGCCGGCGAAACCATCAACATCACATTCCAGCGGACCGGCGGCAAGAAAAATTCGGAAGGCGAACGGCCGGCTCCGGCCAACTACAGTATCAGCGCTGACAGGACCGGCGCTTTCTCGACCACCATTACCTTCCCGGAAAGCGGAAACTACACGATCCGCGCCGTCGGCGCCACGTCCGGCACCACGCGCTCGGCAGCCGTCGTCGTAAATTCCGGCAATGGCGGAGGCAACAACAACGGCGGTGGCAACCACGGGGTGGGCAACGGCAAGGGTAAGCCCGATTTCGCTGCTGCTTCCAGCGTTACCGCCACCGGCACCGCCGATTCCGCCCTGGTCCTTTGGTCTCTTGTCGGCGCGGGTGCCTTGGCCGCCAGCGCAGCGTCGGCGGCAGCAGTTCGCCGCCGCGCCAAGAATGCCAAGGCGTAGGCTTTAGGCCGGCAACACCACTTCACAAAGGGCAGGTGCATTTCCGGGAAACCGGGGAAGCACCTGCCCTTTGTCCTCGACAAGCAGAGTGCTGGGCCGCCGCGTATCTGCCGCACATGCCCGTATATCTCCCGCAGGTTGGAAAAACACTGGGACGGTCCGGCCGCGGGCGCGCGGCGGCGGCTGCGATTCCCAAGGTTACCCACCCTGATTCCAAGGGCGCGGGCCGACACTTCGAGAGGGACGGGCGGTGGCCGCAGGTGCACCCTCCGGATCTGGCTTCCTAACCCCAGTCCGCCGCCAGTCCCGCCAGGGGTGCACACCGCGCCCCAGGAAGGAGGCGCTCGCACCCCATGCGCCGCAACCGTGTGATCGCCGGAGCGTCTGCCTTCCTCGTGGGAATCGCTGGCCTTTGGGTCGCGTCCCTCACCATCGGGGATGGGAACACCTCCGGGCATGTGCCGCTGCCGACTACTGGTACTGCCTTCGTTTTGCCGCCCGTCCTGACACCATCACGCAAGCCCAGGCCACCTGCGCCGGATGTCCGGATCGCTGCAGTCGGCGACATGAACGGCGTCAGGACCATTGACGACGACAGCCCGTCCGGCCTGAACGGGGCGGCGATCGCGCGGCTCGTGCAGAAGAACGACATTGACGCGTTCCTGGGGCTCGGTGACTTCCAGTACTCCGAACCGCACTGCGTTGACTACGTGAAGTACTGGACTCCGCTGTGGGGCGGCACCAAGTCCAAGCTGTACTGGGTGTCCGCCCCCAACCACGACTGGGAACCGGGCCGCAACGAGGACCTCGACAACTTCATGAACGGCCAATGCCCGGGTGCCCCCGCGAAGGCTGCGATCAACCGGCAGCGCGGGTTCATCGGGAACGGGGATCCGTACTCGAAGGACTTCGGGAACTGGCACTTCGTGTTCCTGTCCTCCGCGTACTGGCGGTACGACCCCGAATATGCGGAAGCGTTGACGCTGTGGCTGGACGACAACCTCTCCGCCGCCCAGGCGGCGGGCAAGTACCTGGCCGTCGTGTACCACGAACCGTACTTCACCTCCGACACGGACGAACATGAGCGGGCCCTTGACCACAAGCCGTGGATCGACGTGATGTACAAGCACCGCGTCCGCCTAACCCTGTCAGGGTCGCAGCATAACTACGAACGCACGTGTCCGGTAAACAACGAGGACCAGTGCGTCAGTGACGGAATGATCGCGTTCCAGGTGTCCACGGGAGGGATCGGCCTCCGCCCCTTCACGAACAAACCTCCCTTCATCGTGAAACGGTTCGCCGACACCCACGGGTTCCTTCGGATGACCCTCAAGGATGACGGTTCGTTCAGCTGGAAGTTCGTTCCGACGTCGGGCAAGAGCACGGACGCAGGAACGCGGGCCGCGCCGTAGCCCTATCGATCCGGACGGCCGTCTTCCTCCTCATCGCGCCGGGCCTCGTAGCTGGCCTTATCCCATGGCTCTTTTCGAGTTGGCGGTGGTACCACTGGGGCGGTCCGGCGACGACCTGCCCCTGCGCGACTCTGCCAACCCCGCAGAATATGGCTTCTTGGGCCGGGTCCCCCTGCAGGGGTGGCTGCGGGGGCCATTCCGGGTTGTGCGCACATGACCTTCGTGCAAGGTGCACGGGCGATGGTTGCGGTGGTTGGGGACGACTTCCTGACCTGGCCTGGAAGGTTCTGGGGGCCATCTTGAGCATCAAAGGAGTCAAAAGTGTCTACGAAACTGAGTAACCGAACGGCGGCCAGAGGCGGCCTCGCCTCTGTTGCGGCCGCTGCCCTGCTGGCCGCTGCATTGTCCCCGCTCGCGGCAGTGCCGGCCAGCGCCTCGACTGCCGGAGTGGGTCCCGTGGATCCGTCCAACGGCTTTCCCACCTGGTTTTCCGACGGGACGGTGAAGCTGCAGCTCTGCTACATGGCCGGTGCCGGTTGCCTCTCAGAGCCGCCGGACCCGGCCGCGCCGGCATCGTATCCGGACAACTTCCCGGAGGAGGCGTTCTGGTTCAACGCCGAGGCTTCGAGCGGAAACCTGCGCCTCTACGAGGCGGCGCTGGAAGGCGCCCACACCAACGGCGTGGTGGAGCCCGGTCAGCAGATGGGATTCGGACGGTTGCGGTTCATCGTCGAAAACATCCTTCCGAACACCTCCTACACCATCACGCACCCGTACGGCGTGAACACGTTCACCTCGGAGCCGGACCCCAAGAATCCCGCGGTGGGAAGGATCAGGGTCACCATCGACTCCGGCGTCTGCGCGCCCAGCCCGACGGTGCCCTGCGACTGGGCAGGCGTCGGAGCAGCCTTCCTGGGTGACTACAAAGCTGGCAGCACCGCTACCTTCCTCCGCCAGGTGGGCGCCGCCCCCGGAACATTGGGCGACATCAACACGGCACGGACGGTGACCGGCGCACCCTCGGGCACGAACGCCGTCGTAATCACCGGTCCCAATGCCGGCGGTCCCGGGATCAACACCCTCACCGTCAACACCTTCACGGTCCAGGGACTGATAGCCGAAGGATCCGACGGCGCCCCCTCCACCCCGGATCTGGCGGCAGCCAGTGACAGCGGACGGTCCGCCACGGACAACATCACCAACGTCACGGCACCCACCCTCACCGGCACCGTGCCCGCCGGAAGCACCGCACCGGTGCAGCTCGTCGTGGATGGAGCGGCGACCCCCGTGGCCACCACCGTTGCCGGCGGAAGCTACTCCGCCCGGCTGGCCCCCCTGAGCCAAGGTGTCCACAGGATTCAGTCCCGGACCGCGAACCCGGCGTACGTTCCGGACCCGCTGACGGGTGTTGTGCCGGCCGGCGTTCCACAGTTCCTGACCTCTCCGACGCTGACGTTCACCGTGGACAGTGCCGCACCTGTGGCCTCGGTCATTGCGCCGTTCCCGTCAACGCCGAGCCTGGACACCACGCCTACGCTGAACTTCAGCAGCGAGGCCGGCGCCAGGTTCGAATGCCAGCTGCTGCCCACCAACACCGACTGGGACCCCACCTGCGCTTCTCCGAAGACGTGGGATGCCCAGGGCAACGGGACCTACGTATTCAATGTCAGGGCAACGGACGCAGCCGGCAATGTCAGCGCGGTCGCCAGCCGGACGATACAGATCGGCCCTGCGGATACGGTGGCTCCCACGATCACCGGCCGGGCACCCGCAGCCGCTACAACCGGTGCGGGTACCGGCACGAACATTACCGCCACTTTCAGCGAGTTCGTCCAGGGCGTCTCCGGTAGTACGTTCACGCTGAAAAACGCCGCCGGCACCACCATCCCGGCGACGGTGACCTACGACCAGGCGACCCGCCGTGCAACACTGAATCCAACGGCCCTGCTCACCCCGAGCACCTCCTACACGGCCACCCTGACCGGCGGCACGGCCGCCATCCGCGACCTGGCCAACCACCCGCTCGTTTCGACCAGCTGGCGGTTCAGCACCAGTTCGGCTCCCACGGTGACCTCCAGGGCTCCCGGCATCAACTCCACCGGCGTGCTGCGGACGGCCAACGTCACGGCAACGTTCAGCAAGCCCGTCAGCGGTGTCAGCACGTCCACCTTCACCCTGAAGAACGCCGCCACCGGCGCGGCCGTAGCCGCCACTGTCACCCGCAACGGGACCACCAACCAGTGGATCCTCAACCCGGCAGCCACCCTTGCTGCCAGCACCAGGTACACGGTGACCATCACCGGCGGACCCACCGCAGTACGGGATGCAGCCGGCACCCCCATGGCCAGCACGGCCTGGAGCTTCACCACCGGCACCCGCTAACAGACACCAGCAAGCAAACAAAAGAGGCACCGGCCGTACACCAGCGGCCGGTGCCCTTCCCGTGCCAGCCTCGGCAGGCACCATCCGCGTCGCAGTCCTTGCAAGCCCCTGTTGCTGGCAAATAGCGAGCGTCGTTCAATCGCTACTGCTTTTGTCGGCGGCCCTGACAGGACAGTCCATCTTTGGAGATGCCTGGCAGCGCTGACGACCTCGTCCATAACCTGAAATGGGGCCCTGTTTCCGCTTCCGGCGGCCGGGTCCGCGGCCCCTTGCATCCTATCAATAGAAGTGCTAAAAAATCTATATCAGCGGATATAGATACTGCCCATAACCAACTACCAAGGAGGTATGTGATGTTGATGATGAATGATCCGTTCCGCCAGCTGGACCGGCTGGCCCAGCAGGTGTTGGGCACCGCCGCACACCCGGCCGCCATGCCCCTGGATGCATGGCGGGAAGAGAACGAGTTCGTGGTCGCGGTTGACCTGCCGGGCGTGGACGTGGAATCGATTGATGTTGATGTGGAGCGGAACGTCCTGACCGTCCGGGCTGAGCGGAAGAACGGAGCCCCCGAAGGCGCAGAGTTCGTCGCCGGTGAGCGGCCGCAGGGCGTTTTCAGCCGTCAGCTGGTTCTGGGTGAGGCGCTGGATGCCGACAATGTGAAAGCCGGGTACGACGGCGGTGTGCTGACGCTGCGGATTCCGGTTGCTGCCAAGGCCCAGCCCCGCAAGATCGAGATCACCAGCGGACAGGGCGCACAGCAGCAGATCAGCGCGTAGCAGCGGCGGCCAGGGTGACGGCGTGGTTTCCCGGTACCCGCGACCCGGGAAACCACGCCACCGCCCCTCATTTGGAGGAAGTTGTGCCGGTTTAAGGAGACCCTGGCCTGAGCGTTGAGCGGAGCCAGTGGGTTCCGAGCGAACTCACCCCCGTGGCTGCCCGGATGGTCCTGACGCAGGAGTCCGGAAGCGGGCAGGAACGGCCGGTGCCGGTACTGGCCTACACCCTGGTCCCGGTGGTGGCGTTCCGCGAGGACGGTGGCGACCTGACCTCGGCCCTGGTCTCGGTTCTGCTCTTTCACGGTTTTCAGCTGGCCTTGAGCCCGGACTTTGATGGCATCGTCGAGGACGCCGTCGAAACGTCGGCCAGCTGCAGCATCACAGTCTCACCCGAGGGGCTGCTGACCTTCAGCATCGGCGGCAAACTCCTCTTCCGGGATCAGCTCCGCTCCGGCAACCCCGATGATGACCTGTGGCTGGATGCCGCGCGCGGCAGCGACCACGCCCTGGTCATCAGCGGGGACAACCTCGTCATCACTTCCGGCGGCCTGGACCTGCGTCACGCCGCCGCGCAAGGCACGCTGGTCGCCGGTGCCGTTCCGGTGCACACCGGCCAGGCGTCCGAGTAGGCTCAGTCCACCAGCGGTGGCGGGCCGAAGAGGAACTCATTCGCATGGGACACCGCTTTGCGGAACGCGTCGTTCCGGAGCGCCACCAGGTGCTCGAAGTCGTCGGCGGCCGGTTCCAGGAAGCCGGTGAAGCCCGGCCGGAGCATCCAGATGTCCCCCGCCGGCGGCAGATAAAACACCCCAAACGAACGGTGCTGGCTGTCCTCCTCGTCCGTCCAGATGGGGACCACGGCCAAGGCGGCGCCGGTGGCCGGATTTATCCACTGCGCCCGCGGCAGGGGCTCCTCATGCGCCTCGGGATCCAGGAACGGCGCAGTGCCCTTGCCCCAGCGCTCCTCGAAGCGCTCGTGGAAGGCCGGGATCAGGTGTGAGTCGTAGCGGCGCCAGTCGCTCATCGTGATGGGTTCCTCTCCAGAATGTGATGCGTGCGTACGGTCAGGCCCACGGGCCGCTTTCCCACCGGACCGGGGTGACACGCAGCGGCGGTTCCCGGCGCCGGACCACGCGGACCGGGATCACCTGGGGGCTGCCGTACCGGCGTTCTTCCCGCGGCCACGACGGAGTCACGTCCGCTGTTCCCTGCTGGCCCGGTTGGCGGGTTTGCCCGGTCTCGGGACCGGAACGCCTGGCCCGGGCGGCTTCCCGGTCGTAGGCGCGCCGGCGCCGGGGATCCCGGAGCACGGAAAAAGCTTCCATGATCAGCTGCAGCTCCGCAGGCACGGCGTCCACGCCGCCCACATCCGGGTGGTGGCGCCGCATCAGGGCCCGGTAGGCGCGCGCAATCTCCTGCGGCGATGCGCCACGGGGAACGTGAAGCACCGCGTAATGGTCCGGGACAGGTACGGTCATCGTGAACTCCCGCCGCCGCCCCTGCCGCCGGAACGGCGGGGCAGGGTCGTGACTACAGGTTGGCGGCCAGCCGCCAGGGGCGGCCCCCGGAGTTTTGCCCGAAATCGGGGTCCGGGGGCCGCCCGTCGCGTGGACCGCGGGGGGCTAGGTTTCGATCTGCTGTTGCTGGCCTTTGCTTTCGATCTCGATCTTGCGTGGCTTTGCCTGCTCGGCAACCGGGATCCGCAGCGTCAGCACGCCAAGGTCGTAGCTGGCCTTGATGTTATCCGCGTCCAGGGTGTCGCCAAGAATGACCTGGCGGCTGAAGACACCGCGAGGCCGCTCGGAAACCACGAGCTCAACATTGGGCTGCGTGGCGTCCCGGCGCTCCGCCCGGACAGTTAGGACGTTCCGTTCGACGTTCAGGTCAACGGCGTCCGGCGAGATCCCGGGCAGGTCGAACGCCACCACAAACTCCCCGTCTTCCTGCCACGCGTCCATCGGCATGGCCGCCGGACGGGCTGCTGTTCCGAAGACCTGCTGTGTGAGCCGGTCCAGCTCACGGAACGGGTCAGTACGGATTAGCATCATTTCCCACTCCCTTCAGCATGTAGGTTGGCTACCCACCCTCTGGCTATGTGTGACGGTGGATATAGATTTCTTATAGCACCAGTGCCAAACTGGTGCAAGAGGAAGAACCAGCCATGTGACGGGAAAGCAGATGACGAACCAACGCAGCAACGCGCGCGGCCTGTACGCCATTTCCGTGGTGGCAGAATTGCTGGGAACAGGCCAGCAGAACATACGCCTCTACGAACGCCGCGGCCTGCTCACCCCTAAACGGACCGAAGGCGGAACCCGCCAATACAGCGAAGCCGACCTTGCCGTCCTGCGCCGCATCGCTGAACTCCTGGACGACGGGCTCAACCTCGCCGGCGTCGCGAAGGTCCTTGAACTGGAAATGGACAACGCACGCCTACGGCGGCAGCTCAAGCGCGCCCGCACTTCCGCCCATCAGGACAAAGAGAAGGATTAGGCCAAAAGTCAGCCCTGCTGAGGCACGGCCGAACTCCAGGTTTATCACCCGTCAGATGAACTGCCGGCCCTAGATGAACTGCCGGCCCGGCTGCTTGAAAGCCGGACGGGCAGGTCAGCGGGTGCCATCGTCAGGAGGGTGTCTTGGGCGGGCGGCCTGTCCTGTTCCGGGAGATCCATGAAGTGATTCCTGCAGGCCGGCCGGAAGGTGCGTGGGGCAGATTCCTGGCCTGTTCATCGGTGAGTGAACAATGGATCTGCGTGGTTGTCATCTGCTCAATGGAGTCCCGCGCCACAAAACGGGGTCCGTGGCCGGTTCTGACGATGATGCCGTGCAGAATGGAGCCCTTGCCGTCGTCCAGGACCCGGTCCAGCGTGCCGAAAGCATGGCCTGACCGGGATATGACAGGCGTTCCTCTTTCGAGTGCCGTATACGCAACCGGCCGTCCTTCCTCCATCACTCCCACGCCTCCTTCACCCCCGATGCGATCCTGACATCCGTGTTCACCGTGGCCATACCAGGACCCGGCACGCCCGCCGCTGACAGGCAGGCGGCGAAGCGGTCCCCGGCCGGAACTGGCCGGGGACCGCCGAAGGGACGGCCCGTACGCTGCTGCTGCATGTGCGCTATAAGGCGCGGTGGCGTTCCTGTTGGTGCCTGCCCGCCCAAAGAGGCAGCGTTGGCGTGTACCGGAAACCGCCCCAGCCTGTCAGGCCGCGTCGATCTGGGGGTGCTGGCCTCCTGCGACCGCGATGTCGATCTTTCGCGGCCCCGCCTGCGCCGCCACGGGGATGCGCAGGGTCAGGACGCCTGCGTCGTAGCTGGCCGTCATCCTCTCTGCATCCATGGCATCCCCCAGGAAGAGCTGGCGGCTGAAGACGCCGCGGGGCCGCTCCGACACCACCATCTCCGCGCCCTCGCCGGCAGTGTCCTTCCGTTCAGCGCTCACGGTCAGGACATTCCTGTCCACGCCCACATCAATGGAACCGGCATCCACCCCGGGCAGGTCCAGCGCAAATATGTAATCATCGCCTTCACGCCAGCCGTCCATAGGCATGGCCGCGGGATGTGCCACCGTGCCCAGCATTTGCCCGGCCAGGCGGCCCAGGTGACGGAATGGATCCAGCATCAACATGGCACACACCTCCTCGATCAGCATCGATCCGGATCTGTATCCGTTGACATAGATTTAAATAGCACTGCCCGGGGCGCTCCGCAAGAGCTTTTCAGCATTTTTTACCCGGCAGACTCTTGCTTCCCCCCGGCGCTGGTGCTAAAAAATCTGTAGCGGATAATACAGATTTCTAGGGTTGGATTTACCGTGGGTAGGTGAGCAGACGTCGGGAAGCAATGGAGGCCGGGTGCACCCGTAGCTCAGCCGGGAGAGCAGGGGACTTTTAATCCTCGGGTCGTGGGTTCGATCCCCACCGGGTGCACCTTGGAGGGGCAGGTGCGCGGTTCCCACAGCTGTGCAGTCCTCATGAAAGGTGGCGGTTGGACATGAACCCGGAGCTGCAGCGGTTGCGGGCGTTGGCGGCAATGATGGCCAACGCCGAAACCGCCTTGGACGTTGCCCGCCGGACGCTGCGGGAATGCTCTGCTGCGCTGCTGCGCACCGGAGAGGCCACCCTGGCCGAGGTCAGTGAGGCCACCGGCCTGGATCAGGGCGAACTGCTGGACCTTCTCAGCCGGAACACCCCCGGAAGGGAACCGGCCTGGAACAGGCCGCGGACCAGCGGCTTGTCCTGACGGCCGCGGGGTGCACGGACAGCGGACATAAACCTCTTGCCAGCATTCTGGCCCGGTGCTATAAATCTGTGCCAGCGAATACAGATTCCGCTTTATGGTCAGCCCCTTTCCCAAAAAACGGCCGACAGGGAGGAAATCATGGTTATTCAGTACATGGACGACGGTTTCGCCCCGCACGTGGACCGCGGGCTCGCCACTGCGAGGACCCGGCTTGAACCCAGCCGCCTGGACCCGGACCGGAACGGCGAGGCTGAGAAACATTCCCGGTCCATGGTGGAACACATCCTGGCCCTCGAACCCGAACGTGTCCCCGCCGTCACGGCCGAACTGTTCACGGAAGCGATCGCCATTGCCAATGCCGTCCGCCAGGCACAGGGACGGGGACCGGTCACCTCTTTCCGGGCCAGGGACTTCTGGGAAATCCTCAAAGACCTCATCGACAGTGTCCTGGAAAAATAACCCGGCGCAACAACACCGCCGCCGTAGCCCTACGCCGACGAATGCACCGCCACGGAGGCGCGCTCGACGGCGGGGCACGCGATCTTCAGCGCGCCGCCGCCGGGTGCTTCCTCCAGACCCAGGAGCATGCGGACCCCGGCCGCACCGAGCTCGTAGTGCGGCAGGGACACGGTGGACAGCGGCGGCCGGAGGTGGGCGGCGATGACCTCCTGGTTGTCGAAGCCCACCACGGCGATGTTGTCCGGCACGGAGAGCCCGGCGTCGCGCAGGCCGTCGTACAGCCCCATGGCCATGCGGTCGTTGTAGCAGTACACGGCGGTGACGTCCCGCTTGAGCAGTTCCCCGGTGGCGCCGTAGCCGCCCTCCTGGTCCGGGTACGCCTCCAGGACCAGGTTCGGGTCGAACGGGATTCCGGCCGCCTTCAGCGCTTCCGTGTACCCCAGGAGCCGCCCGTCCCTGGCCGGGGCGGGGGTAGTGGCGTTGATGAAGGCGATCCGCCGGTGGCCGCCGCGGAGCAGGATTTCCGTCGCGGACCGCCCGCCCTGCTCCTCGTCCGGGACCACGGCCCGGGCCGCGCCCGGCTCCGGCGAGAAGCAGTTGACCAGGACGAAGTCAGCCTCGCGCAGGGTTTCCGGGACCGCCGCGGCGCGGTGGAACCACGTCGAGTAGAGGATGCCGCGCACCTTGTACTCCAGCATCATGCCAATCGCGTCCTTTTCGAGGTCCCGGTTGCCCTCGGTGTTGGCGATCAGCAGCGCATACCCGTGCTTCCACGCCTCGTCCTGCGCCCCGTGGATGATCTGGCCCGCGAACGGGGTCGTGGCCACGCCGTCGGCCACGAGTCCAATGAACTTCGAGGTGCCGCTGACCAGGGTCTGGGCCATGGCGTTGGGGCGGTAGCCGAGCTGCCGGATCGCATCGTTGACGCGCTGCCTGGTTTCCTCGGCGATGCGCGCGTTCTTCTTCTTGTTGATCACCAGGGAGACCGTGGCGGTGGAGACGCCGGCGGCCTCGGCAACTTCACGGAGGGTCACGGGGTGGGCGCGGACAGGCACCTTCTGCGCACGGGCCGCAGGCGCCGGCCTGCCCGTGCTTTTCTCCTTTGAAACCATCTGCCCTCCGTCAGGAGTATATCCGCCTGCCGTCGCCGTCATCCCTTGGTCGCCCCGCTCTCCAGGCCCTGGATCATGGCCTTGTTGAGGACCAGGAAAACCAGCAGCAGCGGGGTGATGGTGACGCAGACGGCGGCGAACGTTGCGGTCCAGTCCACCTTGCCCATCGCCCCGATGTAGTTCTGCAGGCCCAGCGGGATGGTTTTCAGTTCCTCCGACAGGACGAAGGTGTTGGCGAAGATGAAGTCGTTCCAGATGAAGATGCTGTTGACCAGCACCACGGTGACGACGGTGTTCAGGGACAGCGGCAGGGTGATCAGCCCGAAGATCCGGTACGGTCCGGCCCCGTCCAGCGACGCCGCCTCATAGGTTTCGCGCGGGATGTACTCGAAGAAGGACGAGAACAGGTAGACGGACATCGGCAGTGAGAACCCCGCCAGCGGAATGATCATGGACTGGTACGTGTCCAGCAGGTTCACCGCGGAGTAGTCGATGAACAGCGGGACCAGGGCGATCTGGACGGGGACGATGATGCCCACCAGGAACAGCCCGCGGACCAGGCGGCTGAGCCGGAAGCCGAGGACCTGGATGGCGTAGGCGGCCATCATGCCCAGCAGCACGATCAGGATGTTGGCGCCCATGGTGACGATGAAGCTGTTCAGGATGTTTTTCCCGAGGTTTCCGGTTTCAAACGCCCGGGCATAGTTCTCCAGGGTGAGTGCCTTGGGCAGCGCGAACGGGTCCCCCGTGGCGAAGTCGTGCTCGCTGCGCAGGCTGGTCAGGAACAGCCAGGCCAGCGGGTAGACCTGGACGATCACGATGAGGGCGATCAGGATCCGGGAAAGCGTCCGGAACAGGTCGGGGCGGGTACGACGGCGGCGCGCGGCCTGGGTGGCCGGCGGCACCGGGGTTTTGGGTGCGGCAGGGGCTGTCTGGGTGATCATGACTCTGCCTTCCGCTTGAGCATGAAGAGGATGAGGCCGACGGCGACGAGGCACTCGATCACGATGAACACGGAGATGGTGCTGGCGTACCCGAAGTCGGTACTGGTGAATGCGGTCTTGTACATGTAGGTGGTGAGCAGTTCCGAGGACTGGCCGGGGCCGCCGTTGGTCATGAGGTACGGGATGTCGAAGCCGCGGAGCCCGTAGGTGGTGGCCATGATCGTCGTCGTGATCCAGACCGGGCGGATGTGCGGGAAGCGGATCTTAGTGAACAGGGTCCAGCGGTTGGCCCCGTCGAGGACGGCCGCCTCCTCCAGCTCCTTCGGGACGGAGATCAGTGCCGCGTAGATGATCAGCATGTACAGCCCGGTGAAGCGCCATCCTTCCGGGGCCGACACGGCGGCCAGGACCGTGTTCACGTCGGAGAGCCAGGCGCGTTCCAGGGCGCCGAGGCCCATCCAGTTCAGGAGCTGGTTGAGCAGGCCCACCGGGTCAATGGAGTAGATGCGCACGAACAGGAACGCAATGGCCACCGTGGAGATGACGGCAGGCAGGAGGTAGAGCGTCTTGATGAGTTCGCGGCCGCGCCGCAGCGAGGTCAGCAGGCTGGCCACCAGCAGCGCGCCGCCCAGCTGCAGGACCAGGCAGATGGCCAGGTAGCCGAGGGCATTGAAGAATGAGCGCCAGAAGATGTCGTCGGCGGTGAACATCCGGACGTAGTTGGCCAGCCCCACGAATTCCATGTCGCTGATGCCGTTCCAGGAGAAGAAGCTCAGGAACAGGGACTGGAGGATGGGGAACAGCACGGCTGCGCCGTAGAGGAGCAGCGGCGGGAGCAGGAAGACCAGGACGGAGAGCCGGGACCGGTTGGGGAGCATGCTGGGGCCTTTCGGGCGGGAGACCAAAGCCTTTCGGGCGGGAGACCGGCGGCCTCCCGCCGCGTAAATGATTTATTTGAAGAGCTGGTTACTTGAAAAACGGGTCACTTGAAGAACTTCGGGGCGTTCTGCGCGACGGTGCTGTCCATCGTGCTGGTGAACTGCTCGGGCGTGATGTCGCCCTGGACCAGGAGCACCAGCTCCTGCTGCAGCCGGCCGTTGGTGGTGGGATCGAGCTGGGTGTCCCACGGCATGGCCTGCTGGTCCCCCAGGTCGTCCGCCTTCTGGACTGCCTTTTTGTACAGCGGGGTGGCGTTGGCGGGGATCGCCGTCGTGACGTCCGTCGTCGGGGACAGAGCTCCGGTTGCCGCGTATTCGGCGGGGTACTTCGACAGGGCGAACTTGAGGAAGTCACTCACCAGCGGGTCGTACGTCTTGGAGTTCACGGCCATGCCGATGCCGGACGGGGAGACGAATTCGTTGGCGGCGGTGACGGATCCTTCCGTGGTGGGAAGCGTGATGAAGTCGATGTCGTTCCGGACGGCCGGGTTCAGCTTGTCCGTGGCCAGGCTGGGCAGCTCCCACGTGCCGATGTTGTACATGGCGGCCTTGCCGGAGGTGAACTGGTTCTGCGCGTCGGAGTAGCCCTGCGAGGAGAAGCCGTCCTGGAAGCATTTGGCCTTGCCCAGGGCGGCCAGCCACTCGACGGTCTTCTGGCCTGCCGGGTCGGAGAACTTGGCCTCGCCCTTCTTCAGCTTCTGGATGAAGTCCGGGCCCGCCTCGCGGAAGGGCTGGTAGGCGGCGTAGCGCTCCAGCGGCCACTGGTCCTGCCCGTCGATAGCGATGGGGGTGATGCCGGCCTTGCGCAGGGACGTGCACATGGCCGGGATGTCATCGAGGGACTTCGGCGCCGAGACCCCTGCCTTCTGCAGCAGTGCCTTGTTGTACCAGATGAATTCGAGCTCGAACTGGAACGGGATCATGTACAGCGAGCGGTCGTCGAAGCGCTGGTAGTCCAGCGCGGCGGGCCGGTAGTTGTCGTAGACGTTCAGGGTCTTGAGCAGCTTCTCGGCGTCCACCATCTTGCCCTGTTTGGCGAGCTGCCGGGCGAAGGGGGTGGCGTCGGTGTCGAAGAGCTCGGGAAGCTTGTTCGCGGCGGCGAGGGTCTCGAGCTTCTGGATGTAGGAGGGCCGGTCCGGCGTGGTGATCAGGTTCAGGGAGAAGCCCGGGTGGTCCTTGGCGTAGTCCCCGGCCAGCTTCTTCATGATGTTGATGACGGCGCCGTCGGCCGGACGGGACAGGAGCCAGGAAATCTCGCGCGGCTTGATCTCCCCGCTGGGGGTCACGTCGGCGGACTTGGTGGCCCCACCGGCGCAGCCGGCCAGGGCCAGCGCGGTGACAGCTGCCACGGCAGCGGTGCGGAACAGTTTCTTCATTGCGGCAAGCTTTCTGAATTGGAACGGAAATGATGGGAACGGATTGGTTGGAACGGACGACGGCGGTGCCCGGCGTGATCAGTTGTCGGTGCGCTGGCGGATCTCAAGCTGGGTGACGGTGACGGAACCCTCGCCGGCGAACACGCCGAGCCGGCCCGCCGCCAGGTCGTAGATTCTGGTGCTGAGCGCGACCTGCCGGTCGATGACGGCGACGCACAGGTCGCCGTCGACAATCACCTCCAGCGTGTGCTCCCCGGGAGGGAGGTGGCAGGGGCGCTCCAGCTCGATCTCGAAGGGAACGTCCCCGGAGACGTTCCACTGCGCGTCGCCGGTGACGGCGCGGGGCCAGCGGTCAAAGACCATCCGTCCGCGCTTCGGTTCCAGGCGGATGATGTAGGACCGGTCCCCGTCGGCACTGGAGCGCAGCAGCAGCCCGCATTCGGTGGTGTTGGCGCCGATGTCCAGCACCGCCCTGGCGTAGAACTGGCCCGGCAGATCGCCGTCGGACACTGTGGCCTCATACCCGTCCGGCACGCCCAGCCGTGCGGGCAGCCGGCTGGCCAGTGACACCGGGACCTCGTCCCAGAAGCTGTCCACAAGCTCATCGGCGAACCCGAATGCCAAAGTCCCGTCGGCGTTCTGCCGGGCCTCCAAAACCGCCATGGTGCCCGCCCACTGCCAGGCGCCGTCGTCGGAATTTCCTTCCTTGCTGGCAATCCAGCCGAAGAAGAAGCGGCGGCCGTCCCGTGCGGCGCTCTTGGAGGCGTAGAAGGCGCGGCCGTCGATGCTGTCCAGGGGCGGGACGGTCCAGGGGCCGTCCGGGCTCCTGGCCATGCGGTAGCGGGTGGTGAACGTTTCGGAGAACTCGGAGTAGACCATGTACCACCAGCCGCCCCACTCGAACACGTCGGGGCATTCATGGGTGATGTAGCGCCGGGGATCCCAGAAGGGCTCGGCGTACTCCCAGGTCACCAGGTCAGTGGACACGCACTGGGCGATGACGCCGCGGCGGCGCGCGGGCCCGGCGGAATGCCGTGCCGCCAGGAGCATCCGCCACTGGCCTGCGGCCTCATCGTAGAAGACGAACGGGTCCCGCCAGTCGCCGGACTCGTAGCCGTCCGGGGCGCCGAAGGTGTGTTCCGGGTGCTTCTGCCAGGTCTGCATGGCGTCCGTGCTCGTGGCGTGCATGACGAGCTGGAGCGGGGCGCCGTCGGCTCCGAGGTTGCGCGGGTTCTGGCCGGTGTAGAACAGGTGGTGGGTGCCGGCGCCGTCCACCACGATGCTGCCCGTATAGGCGTTGAAGTCCGGGTCGGTTTCGGTGCCGTGCTGCAGTGCGACGCCGTGATTGGCGAACTGCGTCAGGTCCTTGGTGGTGACGAGGTTCCATGAGGTGCCGGGTTTGGGGTCGGAGCGGACCTCGTGAAGGTAGTAGAGCCAAAACTCCCCGTCCTTCTCGAAGGGGATGAGGTCACCAACCCATCCGTCGGAGGGCTGGAAGAAGACTGGGCGATTCATCTGCGTTGATGTCCGTTCTGCTAAAGCGTTTGATCACGAGTAAAGCTAGCGGTTGCCGCGGAGTTGATCAAGCGTTTTAGCAGACTGATTTTCTTTCGCTAAAACGCTTGACCATCGCACCCGGATCGCCCTATCGTCCTAATGCGCCTCACCACCACCGAGTTCAGCCGGCTACGGCGCCGGCTGAACCCTGAGAGGAAACCACTTCAATGACGAACGGCATTTCACGACGCGCTGTCCTGTCCCGACGATCTGTCCTGCAAGGCACAGGCGCTGGGGCTCTCACGTTTTTTGCCACCAGCGCGGCAGCTGCAGCAGCCCAGGCCCAGCCATCCCTGCGGGCGGTCTACCACATGACTCCGCCGTCGGGCTGGCTGTGCGACCCGCAGCGGCCGGTCCATACCAACGGCGGCTATCAGCTCTACTACCTGCACTCGACGCAGAACAACGGCCCCGGCGGATGGGACCACGCCACGACCAGCGACGGCGTGTCCTTCACCCACCACGGCGCGGTCATGCCCCTCCAGCCCGACTTCCCGGTGTGGTCGGGATCGGCCGTCGTCGACACCGCCAACACGGCCGGCTTCGGCGCCGGGGCAGTGATCGCACTCGCCACACAGCCCACCGGCGGGATCCGCAGGTACCAGGAGCAGTACCTCTACTGGTCCACCGACGGCGGCTACACCTTCACCGCCCTCCCCGACCCCGTGATCGTCAACACCGACGGCCGCACGGCCACCACAGCCGCCGAGATCGAAAATGCGGAGTGGTTCCGCGACCCGAAGATCCACTGGGATGCTGCCCGCGGCGGATGGGTGTGCGTCATTGGCCGGGCCCGCTACGCGGCGTTCTACACCTCGGCGAACCTGCGGGACTGGCAGTGGGAATCCAACTTTGACTACCCCAACCATGCGCTGGGCGGGATCGAGTGCCCCGACCTGTTCGAGATGACCGCCGGCGACGGCACCCGGCACTGGGTGCTCGGCGCGAGCATGGACGCCTACAGTGTGGGCCTGCCCATGACCTACGCGTATTGGACGGGAACCTGGAACGGCACCGCCTTCACCGCCGTCGACCTTACCCCGCAATGGCTCGACTGGGGCTGGGACTGGTACGCGGCGGTGACGTGGCCGTCGGTTGAGGCGCCGGAGACGAGGCGCCTTGCCGTCGCCTGGATGAACAACTGGAAGTACGCGGCCCGCGACGTGCCCACCGATGCATCCGACGGGTACAACGGGCAGAACTCGATCGTGCGCGAGCTGCGGCTCGAGCGCCAGCCGGGCGGCTGGTACAGCCTGCTCAGCAGCCCGGTCCCGGCGCTCGCGGGCTACGCCACCGCAACCACCACGTTTCCTGACCGCACGGTCAGCGGCAGCTCCGTGCTGCCGTGGAACGGCCGCGCCTACGAGCTCGAGCTCGACATCTCCTGGGACGCGGCCGCGAACGTTGGGGTTTCGGTGGGCCGCTCCCCCGACGGTCTGCGCCACACGAACGTCGGCAAGTACGGCGGAGAACTGTACGTGGACCGCGCGCCCTCGGACCAGGCCGGCTACTCGCTCGCGCCCTACACGCGCGCGGCCGCCCCGATCGCTGCCAGCGCCCGGTCGGTGCACCTGCGGATCTTCGTCGACACGCAGAGCGTCGAGGTGTTCGTGAACGCCGGGCACACGGTTCTTTCGCAGCAGGTGCACTTTGCCGACGGCGACACGGGGATCGCGTTCTACACCGACGGCGGCCCGGCGAGCTTCACCGGCATCACGGTCCGCGACTTCGGCGGCGCTGGCTAGCCGGGAGGAGTGCAGATGTGTCCGCCGGCGTCTACGGGATTACCGCAGAGAGGGCATATGGGACGCCCGGCGTCCACTACCTCGCGCGTGCGCTTGGCGAATGCGCGGGCGGTGCCTACGGGCATCCGCACCAGGAGCATTTCGGGTACTTCATCGCCGTCCTGATCGAGGGGTTCGCCGTCGTCATCAGCATCGACATCGGTGATGGGGTAAGCCTCTACGACCACCTGGGCCGTCGTCGGATCCCAGCCCAGGCTCATTGCGCCGGTCCGGAACTGCTCCTCAACTGGCTCGAGTGGATCATTGTCGACCAATTCGACGGGAGTTCCGGTGGGAACACTGAAGCGGTTGCCCTCGACGGTGATGAGCTGATCGAGAATCTCGTCAATCTTCTCGGCGAGCAGGGCGGACTGCTGCTTCTCCAGAGCGATAGAAACAATCTGCGTCCCTGCGCGTACCTGCAGATAGAACGTGCGCGCGCCCGGAACACCGACGGTGCCGATGACGACGCGATCAGGCCAGACAAACTCGTGAACACGTGTAGGCATGCCAGTATTTTAGCGACACGGGCTTTGACGACTTTGCCGACGGCGCCAGCCCGTGGCTTATCGCTGGCTGGCGGTGGCACAGCCGGAGTGACGCGGCCAGGGTCGTCGTACCGGTCGCGGCCCACGCCATGGCGCGGCACCTCTCAGTGGTCGGCTCATTGGTCGGCGTCCACGTCGCCCCTGCGACTCTGCCAACCCACGATCAGGAACGTGATAGCCATGGTAAAGAACGCGAGCCAGGCCAGGTTTCCTACGAAAAGCAGTGCCACTGCCAAGGCGAAGAACACGATCCCGAGCGGAAAGAATGCTGTGCGTCCGAGCGTGCCCGCCCGATCATTTTGCTCCCCCATATGAGCCCCTTCAACAGGTGTTTTGCGTGCTAGGCACAGCCTCTCACGGATTCACCTAAAGCTCTCTTCCATTGAGCTCCGCCGGGCCCGGCACTGACAAAGGGGGGGAGTGCAGTTCCAGGCCCGGCGGACTGGCCGGAAGGCGCTTCCTCGGCCAGGTATGAAGATGATTTCAGCGGAAAGCTGGGAAAAGCCGATAAACCTTACGAAACTGATACCCGACCCTCAAAATATCGCGCCCCTCAGAAGCCTTGTTTGCCCGCTCCCCAAGGTGCCCAGGTGAAACGCGCCGGATTCCAAGGTTCACCGGGAATTTTCCAGCTGACGACGGCAGGCTATGAGACGACGGCAGGCGACCAATGAGTGAAAGGACAGGAGCGATGACGATTCTCGAGCTTCCACCACGAGGCGATTTCACGCCGTCGAACCGCAGGCCACCCGGCCCACATGGTGCGGACCAGCCGGTGCCGGCCGAGGGCGGCCTTCTGCAGTTTCAGCTCCGCCGCCTGATCGCCGGGGTCCTCGCTGACCCGGACTTGGATCCTGACATGTATGTTTCCCTGGCCGGGCACGTCGCAGAAGACCCCGATCATCCGGAGCGGGCGCTGCTGGCGCACCTTCGGGCTGTGCAAGACCCGGATGACCTGCCGCCATTCAAGGGCTCACCGCACATTCATCCACGGCCTACCGACCAATAAAGCTCAAGCGACGCCCGCATAACGCCGGGCAAGACTTGCTGGTGTTCGTTCAGGAACGGTTACAGCAGGCGGACATTTTCGGCTTGGGGCCCCTTGGGGCCATGGGTGACGTCGAACTCAACGTTTTGGCTGTCGTCCAGCGAACGGTAGCCACCGCCGACGATCGCCGTGTAGTGGACAAAGAGGTCCCCGGACCCATCTTCGGGGGCGATGAAGCCAAAGCCCTTTTCAGCGTTAAACCATTTCACGGTGCCTGTTGCCATTCGTGCCCCCAAGTGACTTCTTCGTCGTTATTACCGCTGGCACTGGCGCGCCCGCGTACGGAGGACGTCCTCCGTTGATCTACAACCGTAGAGCGAGCTTTCCCCGGGTGCAAGTACAGAGATATCCGGGCTTCACCCAGGCGCTTCTGCTTCTGCTTGGGGATAGCCTTGAGGAGTAGGGCAGGGTTGTCCATCACTGATCAGCCGGACTCTGATCAGCCGGACCGCCCTGGACTAGAAGCCCAACAAAACAGGGTCATTGCGGTGAACAGAACCAGAGGTTGGGCGCCCGTCGGCGTCCTGGCTGCACTGTCGCTGGCATCAGCGGCGCTTGTCGGCTGCATATCCGGTCCCGGGCCGGGCGGGTCCCCGGCCAAGGTCCCGGATTCTGAAGACATCACCGTCTGGATCACGGACACCCTTCCGGACCGGGTCTTGAAGATGCAGGCGGTCGCGGCAGGCTTCACAGCCGCCACCGGTCTGCGGGCGCAACTCGTCAGCGTGCCCGAGCACACGTTCAAGCAGACCCTGAGCTCGTCGGCGTCCTCGGGCAACCTGCCCGACGTCATTGGCGGCGTGTCGCTCAGGCATGTGCGCACCCTCGCAGCGGGCAACTACGTCGATGCACAAGCCAACGCCGCCGTGGTCCGAGCCCTTGGTGAACGGACGTGGTCACCGCGCTCCCTGCAGCTGACCCGCGACGGCGGGCGGCAACTGGCAGTGCCAGCCGCATCCTGGCAGCATGTCCTGTACTACCGCAAAGACCTGTTCGCTAGGGCAGGATTGGCAGCGCCGACCACGTACGCCCGCATCAGGGCAGCGGCAGAAAAGCTGCACGGGCCCGGGCTGGCGGGTTTCGTTGCGGCGAACAATGCCGGGCGGGCCATCACCCAGCAATCTTTTGAACACATCGCCCAGGGCAACGGCTGTGAACTGGTCAATTCACGGCGGATCATCACTTTTGACAGCCCCGAGTGCGTCGGCGCGCTCGGGTTCTACCGGGACATGCTCAGGAACTACTCCGTTCCCGAAATCCAGGACGACGGCACGGTCCGCACTGCCTACTTTTCAGGCAGGGCAGCAATGGCGGTCTGGTCAACCCTTTTGCTGGATGAGCTGGCGGGATTGCGGACCGACGCGAGGCCCAGCTGCCCCGACTGCACGCAGGACCCCGGGTTCCTGTCCAGGAACACAGGCGTGGTGGCGGGCATCCAGGGAAGCGGCGGGCACCCGCCGGCGGCCTTTGGCGACATCAGCTCCTGGGCTGTCACCAGCGATTCCGACACTGACCGGGCCCGGAAGTTCGTGGAGTACATCGTGGGTGACAGCTACGCGGACTGGCTTTCCATTGCCCCGGAGGAACGTCTTCCGGTCCGCGCCGGAACCGCTGCGCGACCCTCGGAATATGCTGATGCCTGGCGGACGATGCCAACAGGCATCGCCCGGAGGGAACCGCTGGGCATGTTCTATCCACCCGAGGTCCTCTCCGTCCTGCTCCACGGAGTCACCAATCTCAGCCAGTGGGGCATCCTTGAGGGCCAGGGTGATGTCGTGGAGGCCGTGATCGCCGAACTGCCGGTTGCCCGGGCCGTGGAGGACGTCACCACCGGGACAGCAGAGCCCCGCTCGGCGGCAGAGAAGGCCGCGCGCGCTCTCCGCGACATCCTCCGCACGACGAATGATTAGCACCACGAATGATTAGCCCGGGCAGCTGGCCGGACAGCCGCCGTCGAGCGTTTCATGCCGCCCGGCGGGGAACAAAAACGCTGTTGCCCGGTACAGGCCGCACTCCTAAACTCTGGACATCACAACAGGTTCCCAAGGGCTTTCACCCTCCGATCCGGAAGCGCCGACCGATGGCTACAGTTCATCAAAACAGCACCGAACGTGAGATCCGGCAGACGCTGCACGAGTTGCGCGGCCGGCTGTCGGGACAGCTGATCGAGCCGCAGGATCCGCTCTACGAGGAAGTCCGGGCGGTATGGAACGGCATGGTGGATGTCCGGCCGGTAGCCATTGCCCGCGCGGGCGCTGTCTCTGACATCGACGCGGTCCTCGACGCCGCGCAACGCGGCGGGCTGGCACTGGCGGTCCGCGGCGGAGGGCACAACATCGCCGGGCACGGCACCGTTGAGGGCGGCCTCGTCCTGGATCTCGGGGCGTTGAGGTACGTGCATGTCGACGCGGGCAACAGCCTGGTTACGGTCGGGCCGGGGGCGACGCTGGCGGACGTGGACCGGGCGACGGCGGCACACGGTCTGGCCGTTCCGCTCGGCGTAATCAGCGGAACGGGAGTGGCCGGACTCACCCTGGGCGGCGGCGTCGGCTGGCTGACCCGCTCCTACGGTCTGACCCTGGACAGCCTCGAGGCCGTGGACGTCGTCACTGCCGGCGGCGACCACCTGCATGCCAGCGAACGCAAGAATACCGACCTGTTCTGGGGACTGCGCGGCGGCGGCGGGAACTTCGGCGTCGCCTCCTCCTTCGCCTTCCGCGCACATCCCCTGCCGGCAACACCCCTGGGCGGAAACTTCTTCTACCGGCCGCAGCGCTGGCGGAACGCCCTCATCGCGTTCGCCGCCTGGACCCGCAACCTGCCCGAGCAGATGAACCCGATCATCTCCTTCCTGGTGCTGCCGCCCGAGTTCGGAATGGGCGACGAGCCGTGGATGGTGATCGGGTTCGCGTGGGCATCGGCGGACCTGCAGACCGGCCTGGGCCTCGTGGAACAGCTGCGCGTCCAGGTTCCGCCCGACGAACAGGAGATGGGGCCGACGCCGTGGCTGGACTGGCAAAGCGCCATGGACTCCGTGTTCCCCAAGGGCTCCCGCGGCTACTGGAAGAACGTCTCGTTCTCCCGCCTGGACGAGGAGGTGGTGGGCGTACTGCTGAGCTTCGCCTCCGAACTGGCGTGGCAAGGAACCGGGATCGACATCCACCACCTGGAAGGCGCCTTCGGGCGGGTACCGGAGGACGCCACGGCATTCCCGAACCGGTCCGCGCGCTTCTGGCTCAACGTGTACGGGTTCTGGAAGGACGCGGCCGAGGACGAACGGCTCACCGCCTTCGCCCGCAAAGCCTATGCCGCCATGCAGCCGTTCTCGGAGCACGGCGAGTACGTCAACTTCCTGGGCGCCGAACTCGGACAGCGGGACACCGACGCCGCGCGCCGGTCCTACGGGGAGGACAAGTACCGGCGCCTGGTGGCCATCAAGAATCGCTACGACCCGCAGAACGTGTTCCGCTACAACCACAACATCGTGCCGGCACTTGTCCGCTGAACAGAGCTTTGAAGGAGTTGCGGTACCGCCGGACGGAACTATCCGTTTAGTTCCCGCCGGTACGTGCTCGGGGTGAAGCCCAGGTACTTCTGAAAGTCATTGGTCAGGTGCGCGTGGTCGGCGTACCCCAGCTCGGCAGCTATCGCTGCCAGGTCCGCCGAGGGATCCAGCCGTGTCCGTTCGGCGGCGTCCTGAAGACGGCGGCGCCGGATCAGCGCGGCGGGGCTGAGGCCGATGTACTTCCTGGCCACGCGCTGCAGGGTCCGCTGCGAAACCGCCAGCGCAGACGCCGCGTCCTCCACCCGTACCAGCGAGGTGTCCGAACCCGTGACGTCCATCAGCCGGTTGGCGAGCAGCGCCTCCTCGGACACCGCAACCCCGGCATGGGAAGCCAGCCAGCCGGTAAAGGCATCCACTGCCTGCCCGCGGCGGGCATCGCCGTCGTGCGTGTTCATGGCCTCCAAAACGGAACGGTGCAGATCATCCGCGGCCACGGCCTCTTCCGTGTCCCGCAGCGCGGAGGGATCGCCGGTGAACAGCGGGACGGCCGCCGGCCGCAGCAGCGCGCCGACCGCCCAGCCCCGTCCGGCCAGATCACGGTGGGCTGCCCGGGTGGTCGGCCCGGAGAAGACCACGCCATCGGACTGCACCACGAGATTGGAGCCGGGATACGCGATCAGGTGCTGGCGGGAGGCGCGGCCGGGCTCTATGTCCCACTCGGGAATCCAGAACCACTGGACCAGGTCCGCCACGGAGGCAGGAGCCGGAAAGCGGTGAAAAGCCGGGAGCCGGGCCGGGTACAGAATCCCCTTGAACGAACTCTCCACGTGTCTCCCAGGCTGTCGCAAATCTCCAAGCGCCGCCGCTCACGGGGCACGTAGCGTCATAGACATGACAGATACTACAAGCACCGGATCAGCCACGGCCGCGCACGGGGAGCACACCACCCACGGAATTCCGAACGGCCTCACGAGCCTCACGCCCTTCCTGGCGGTGACCAACGCCAGGGCGGCGGTGGCCTTCTACCAGGACGTGTTCGGCGCCCGCGTGGTGGGCGCCACGGAGATGCACGGCGTGGTGGTCCACGCCGAACTCGACTTCGGAAACGGCCACCTCCAGCTCGGCGAGCCAAACCCCGAATACCATCTGGTTCCGGCGCGGGAGGGTGAAAGCGACTGCTACTCCATGGGCCTCTACTGCCCGGACGCCGATGCCCTGGTGCACCGCGCCGAACAGGCAGGAGCCGTGATCCGCGAGCCGCTGACCACGTTCGTCTCCGGCGACCGCTACGCCAGCATCCGCGATCCCTTCGGCGTCCGCTGGTCCATCATGACCCGCGTGGAAGACCTCTCCGAGGAGGAAAGCAACCGCCGGGTGGAAGAATGGGCGGCGCAGCAGGGGTAACGCCGCCCCGGCACCAAACCAGCTCCACCCGTGAAAGGAACGCCATGTCAGTTGTGAAGATCAACGCCATCCACGTCCCCGAAGGCAAGGGCCCCGAACTCGAGCAGCGCTTCGCCGCCCGGGCACACGCCGTCGACGGCCAGCCGGGATTCGAAGGCTTCCAGCTGCTCCGCCCGGTCAAGGGCGATGACCGCTACTTCGTCGTCACCACCTGGGCCACCGAGGAGGACTTCCAGAACTGGCGGGGCGGCCAGGCCCGCGAAGCGCACGCCGGCGAGGACCGCCAGCCCGTCGCGACCGGCGCGGACCTCCTCGAATTCGAGGTCGTCGAGCTCTGACCTAATGCGGGTGGCCGTTCAGCTGCGGCGGCCCCGCCGCGTGCCTCCCGTGTGCGCTCTGGGCGCCGGGCGCGGCGGGGCCGGCCCAGCTGGCCCATTCCTTCACGCTGATGGTGGGCCGTCCCAGCAGGTGCCCCTGGCCGGCGGCCACCGACAGCCTGGTCAGGACCGCAAGTTCCGCTGTGGTTTCAATTCCGACGGCGGCCAGCGACGCTCCCGTCCGGCGTCCGAATTCGACAAGGTCGGCCACCAGGTACTGGCGGCTGGGGTCGGCGTCGATATCCGCCACCAGGCTGCGGTTCATCTTGATGACGTCCGGCTGGAGGGAGCGGATGTGGCGCATGGAGGCGGCGTCCGCGCCCGCCTCCTCCACCGCCAGTCCCATGCCGTAACTTCGCAGCATCTTAAGGACGTCCAGCAAGGGGTCGAGTTCGCCGGACTGCAGTGGCTCCGTGAGTTCCAGCATGATCCGGGCGGGGTCCAGGGGGGAGTGCTCCAGGAACCCGGGCAGGCGGGGATCCAGGCACACGGCCGGGGAGAGGTTCAGGGCCACCCCCAGATGGCGCGGCAGATCCTGCGCTGCGGCCACCGCCGCCTGCAGCGCCGAGAACTCCAGGTCCGCGCCGAGCCCGACGGCGGCGGCGTTCCGGAACCAGGCTCCCGCGTCGTCGCCGTCTTCCTCCCAGAGGAAACGGGTCAGGGCTTCCGCGCCGATGACGCCGCCGCGGCCCAGATCATGGATCGGCTGGAAGGCCGTCACGAGCATGCCGCCGTGCAGGATGGCCTCAATGGCGGCCTTGCCCTGGCCTACGGCGCTGTTCTGAACGCTGCGCTGCGTCCCGTTCTGCATCCCGGCCGGGCGGCGTTCCGCAGTCCGCCCGCTGCCCTTGAGTCCGCTTCCCGCTTGCCGCGTCAGCGCACGGGTGAAGACCAGGTGCTCGTGGAGTGCCGCTTCCGGGTTTCCGGGATGGGCCGCCACATGTTCCCGCAGCCGCTCGCGGGCCGCGGCCCCCTCGGGATCCGTCCCGGCCAGGACCGCATCGATGATCTCGAAGGCCTGCTCGCGCACCAGTGGTGCCTCTGAGCCTGGATAATCATCCCCCGGCCAGCTGGCTTCGTCGGGGAAGGGCGAATCAACCAATGGGCACTCCTCTGGTTCCGGCCTTGCGGCCGACGTGTGGGATTCCTGCCGTCGGCACGCAGTCCTCCGGCATCGCCCCTGGACGCATCATAAGCGCGCGTCAACGGTCTTTACCCATGTGTGACAAGAATTTCACGAATTTGTAAACAACAGGCTTGGCTAGACTGTTGACCGTGCCGTCCACCCCGCCTTCACCAACCGGACCTGACCCCCACAGGGGCAGGCTGGCTGAGAGACTCCTGCCCGGGGGCACCGAACCGGACCCGCGGTTTACGCTGGCCAACGAGCGGACGTTCCTGGCGTGGATCCGCACGTCCCTGGCGCTCCTGGCCGGCGGCATTGCCGTGGAGGCCTTCACCACGGATGTCTTCCCCGAACCCGTCCGCCGCGGGCTGGCGGTCCTGCTCCTGCTCCTGGGGATGCTGCTCAGCGCAGGGTCTGCCGTCCGCTGGCTGCGGGTGGAGAGCAGCCTGCGCTCCAACCGTCCCCTGCCGCTGCCGCTGATCGGTCCGCTGCTCGCCGCAGGCTGCGCCGTCGCGGCAGGCGTGGTGATCGCCGTCGTCGTTCTTGCGTGAAACCTTCTGAGCCATGACCGGAAACCCTGCCCCCGCTCCCCTGCCGGACAAGCGCCCGTCCGACGGCGGCACCCTCCATGGCGATCCGGGGCTGCAGCCCGAGCGCACAGCGCTCGCCTGGGGCCGGACGGTGCTGACCCTGGTCGCCGCGAGCGCCGTCTGCCTGCGGTGGATGCCGGAACAGGGGCCGTTCGTTCTGGCCATGTTCGGGCTGACGGTCGCTGCCGGCGGCGGCATCTACCTCACCCAGCGGCGGCGCTATGGGCGCAGCGTCGAGGGTATCCGGGCGGGGCGCCTGCTGCCGGACATCGCAGCCATCCTCTGGACCGCCGGCGCCTCCGTTGCCCTGGGGGCGATCGGCATCTGGCTGGTGCTGTCCTGACCCGGGAGCCCCGGGCTTCCGTTTCCCAAGCTGCCCCATGGTTATTCCAAGGGGGAGGTCTGAGACTTCGAGTGGGGCGGCGGTGGTTTGCTAGCCCACTCCACCGCCAGCCTCGCCAAGCGTGGTTCCTGTTCTACACTCAGAAGTAGACACGCCGGGTGTGCCCAAAGTAGTGCACACCGCACCTCCACGAAGGGAGGCGCACCCCCAATGCGTCGCAATCGTGTTATTGCCGGAACCGCCGCAGTCCTCCTGGGCGCTACCGGCCTTTGGGCCGCGTCCCTCGCCACCGGCGGCGGGGACACCCCCGGACCGGGACCGCAACCCACCACGACCGTCGCCGCACCGCCCCAGGGCGCCACGCGCGGGCCTGACATCAGGATTGCCGCTGTGGGCGACATGAACGGCCCGGGAACGCGGGACCCGAAGAGCGCATCCGGGCGGAACGGTGCCGCGATCGCCAGGCTCGTGCGGACGAACCAGATTGACGCCTTTATGGGGCTCGGGGACTTCCAGTACGACACCGCACGCTGCGCTGACTACGTGAAGTACTGGACGCCGCTGTGGGGCGGCACGAAAAGCAAGCTGTACTGGGTTTCCGCGCCCAACCATGACTGGCAGCCCGGGCGGAACGAGGACCTCGACAACTTCATGAACGGCCAGTGCAAGGGAGCCCCCGCGAAGGCTGCCATCAACCAGCTGCGCGGGTTCATCGGGAACGGGCAGCCCTATTCGAAGGACTTCGGGACCTGGCACTTCGCGTTCCTGTCCTCCGCGTACTGGCGGTACGACCCCGCACGTGCCCGGCAGCTGACGGTGTGGCTGGACAGAGACCTGGCCGCCGCCAGGGCGAAGGGCAGGCACCTGGCCGTGGTCTACCACGAACCGTATTTCACCTCGAACACCAGCGAACACGGGCGGGCCGCTGACCACAAACCGTGGATCGATGTGATGTACAAGCACCGCGTGCGGCTCACCCTGTCCGGGTCACAGCACAACTACGAACGCTCATGCCCGGTGAACAACAGGGACAAGTGCGTCAGGGACGGGATGACGGCGTTCCAGGTGTCCACCGGAGGCATCGGTCTCCGGTCCTTCACAAGCAAGCCGTCCTACATTGCCAAGCGGTTCAGTGACACCCACGGCTTCCTCCGGCTGACCCTCCATGGCAACGGGTCCTTCGACTGGAAGTTCGTTCCGACGTCGGGGAAGAGCACCGACGCGGGAAAGCGCCCGGCGCCGTAGCAGCGCCGGGCACTTGCCCGGGTTAGGCAGCCAGGGTCAGGCAGCCAGGGCGACCGGCCGCCGTCGTGCAGGTGTTGCGGCAACCAGCAGCGCGGCGATCGCGACGGCGGCACTGAGCACGAGCCCCGGCCGGTACTGCTCAAGCATGGCGGCCGCGCCGGGGACGGGGCCGCCGTCGGAATGCCCGCCGCTGACCAGCGCGGTGGTGACTGCCAGGACCAGGGCCGCCCCCACCTGGGTGCTGGTCTGGATGAGCCCGGCGGCCAGGCCCTGCTCGGAGTCCTTGATGCCCGCCGTGGCCTGGACGTTGATGGACGGGAAGGCGAGGGCAAAGCCGATGCCCAGCAGGATGATCGAGGGCAGGATGTCCAGGACGTAGTTGGGCGTGGTGCCCACCCGGAGGAACAGCACGTAGCCGAGGCCCAGGGAAACCAGCCCGGTCAGGATCAGCTTGGTGGCGCCGAAGATGTTGATCAGGCGGTCGGCGAACGGCGCGCTGGTGGCCACGATCAGTCCGGTCGGGAGCAGGGCGAGGGCCATGGACAGCGGGCTCCATCCCAGGACGGACTGCAGGAAGAGCGTCACGATGAACTGGAAGCTCAGGTAGGAGCCGAACAGCCCGACAGCGCTGAGGTTGGCCCGCGCCACCCAGCCCTCGCGCAGGATGCCGAAGCGGATGAGCGGGTGCCTGACCTTGTTCTCGATCACGGCGAAGGTTGCCAGCACGGCGGCCGAGATGATGAATCCGGCGATTGTTGCCACAGATCCCCAGCCCTGCTCCGGTGCGGACACCAGCGTGTACACGAGCCCCAGCATGCCCAGCGCCAGGGTGACGGCGCCCCAGATGTCATGCCCGCTGTCCGTGGCATCCGGCGTGTCACGCGGAATGAAGCGGTAGCCCAGGATGACGACCAGCACGGCGATGGGCACGGACACCAGGAACGTCCAGCGCCAGCTCAGGCTGGTCATGAGGCCGCCGACGACGAGCCCCAGTGAGAAGCCGCTGGCACCGAAGGTGGTGAAGATGGACAGGGCCTTGTTGCGGTGGCGGCCCTCGGCAAAGTTGGTGGTGATGATGGAAAAGCCAGTGGGGGCGGTGAAGGCGGCGGCGAGGCCCTTCACGAACCGGGTGGCGATGAGGATGGCGGGGTCGTTGACGAGTCCGCCCAGCAGGGAGGCGGCCGCGAAGACCGAGAGTGCGATGAGGAAGATGCGCCGGCGGCCCAGGAGGTCCGCGAGCCGGCCGCCCAGGAGCAGGAGGCTGCCGTAGCCGAGGACGTACGCGGAGACGATCCACTGCAGGGAGTCCGTGCCGAGGTTCAGCTCGTGCCCGATGGACGGCAGGGCCACGCCCACCATCGATACGTCCAGCCCGTCGAGGGCCAGGACGGTGCAGACCACCATCAGCAGGAGCCACTGGGCGCGGGTCCAGCGGACAGCCGTGGCTATTGGTCCGGAACTTCGTTCGAGGGTGCTTGGTGAGGTCATGTTTCAGAATCTATATGACGCGTCATCCAATGACAAGGAATATGACGTGGAATATTATGACGTGGACTTGACTATCGTTTTCGCCTAGAATCGGTGCATGGCATCGACGACGGACCGCCTGCTGGTTGAGCAATGGCGCAGCATCCAGGACGCATACGTCCGCACTTCGTGCGCGCTGGGCCGCACCCTGGAGGCCAAGTTCAGCATCGGCTTGAACGAGTTCGAGATCCTGGACCTGGTGGCGGAAGACACCAAGTCCTCCTGCCTGATGAAGGACCTCGGCGAACGGACCCCCATGAGCCAGAGCGCCGTCTCCAAGGTGGTGGACCGGCTGGAGAAGGCCGGGCTGCTGACCCGCCAGTCCTGCGCCCACGACCGCCGCTCCCTCTATCTGGAGCTGACCGAGGCGGGCCGGAAGCTGCACCGGGCTGCCGCCGTCGAACACCGCGCGCTCCTGAAGGAAAACCTGCCCGCGTCCTAAACTGCCTGCCTGGCGCCACCGCGATGGGCACCCTGCCCGACAGCGGTGCCCGCAGGCTTCGCAGGCGTCCCTGTACCCTAAGATAGATACCTAGACAATCAAGATGTACGTCTATCGAAGGATCGCGGAATGCAGGGGCCCAAAAACAAAGGCTACTGGTACGAACAAGACACCGAGCGCCAGACCGGGGCGGTCGGCGTGCTCAACGCTCTGCGGGATTACCGCGCATCGGAGGCCGCGATGCGGCGCCGCACCCGCACAGCCATGGGCATGGGCGAAACAGATCTCCTGGCCCTGCGGTACCTCCTTCAGGCAGAAGCCGCCGGCAAGTCGGTAGGCCCCAAGGAACTGGGGGCACGCCTGGGCGTCACCTCGGCGTCCACCACCACACTCGTGGACCGGCTCGTCAAGAGCGGGCACGTGCGCCGCGAACCGCACCCCACCGACCGCCGCGCACTCATCCTCCGCCCAACGAAGGGGTCGGATGACGAAGTCCGGCACACCCTGGGACTCATGCACAGGCGCATGATGGACGTGGCCTCCTCCCTGTCGGCCGATGAAGCGCGGGTGATCGTCGATTTCCTGCATCGCATGCAGGACGCCGTGGACGGGATCGACTCCTGAACCCCGGCCGCGAAACAGAAGAGTGGACTTCCACTTCCCGGACGTATATAACTAGTTAGGCGAGATACATTTATTTCTAACTAGTTGCATCGAGGCACATTGATGACCGCAGTACTGGAGCCCGAAGACACCCGAACGGCCGCCCTTGCCCCCGGCGGGTCATCCTTGGATGGCCCCGTTACTGACCCTGCCGTGCCTGTGCACTGCGGCACCGGAATGGTTCTGGGCTATGTCCCCGCCGGCCCCCGGCTGCCATGGAGCGTGGAGGAGCCTGCCCAGGCGGAGTGGGCCTGCCGCTGCGGTTTCCGGATGGCGGCGGCCACCACCGAAGCAACTGATCCTTTAAGTGCCGTACGGCTGATGTCCGCCCGGCTGGAAACAGTCCAGTGGGAGCTCGACCATGCCCAGGAGCTGCTGGCTGAGGCTGTGCGGAAGGCCGCCCGTTTCGGGGCAACACCCGGCGCCCTTCGGGAGGCAGCCAACTTGGAGGACGCGGAGCTCGACGCCCTGCTCTGAGGCCCCGCCCTTCCCGCCCTTCCCGCCCTCAGCAGGGCGGGGCGGGCCGAAGGCGACGGGCATGTCAGGACATAAAGGAACCCCAAGATTTTCGTAGCCTACGGCAACCAGCATGAGTGCTGTCTGTAAGCGCAATTGGGGGCGACATGGACCTGTGTTCCGCATCTATTCACGGTCTCCACGACACAGGAGGCCGGCAATGGCAGTCTTCGATATCCACGTCAACGACGGGTTTGTTCCGATGGTGGACGGCTCGCTGGTTTATCACCGGGGTTTCGGGGACCGGCGCACCGCGGTCAACGATCCGAGGCCGGCGCTGGCGCTGAGCCCGAAGGTCATCACCGCCAACGGGCGGGTGGTGGCCAGCCGGACGTATCCGCTGGGTGCACCGCTGCCGCCCCACGGCAGGCCAACCCCGCTCCGGCCGGATCCCGCCCAAGCCCGGCAGTTCCTTGCAAGGCGGGCATACTGGGCGAGTTTCTTCCCGCTCCGGACGCTCATCGCCGAGACCGGCAGCACCATCGAAATCATGCTGCACAACAACCTGGCACAGCCGCATGAGATCCGGTTCCACCGCGCCGGGGCCGGCGGGACCGACGCCGGATCCGGCCCGGTGGCACCGGGGAAAGCGAAGCTGCTGCGCTTTCGCGCACCGGCGCCCGGGACGTACCTGTACACGGATCCGGGCAACCGGACGGTGGAACGGACCCTTGGCCTGTACGGGGCCCTGGTGGTGATCGACCCGCGCAACGCCTGGCGGCTTGCACCAGGGGCGGCTGAGTTCGAACGCCAGTGGCTGTGGCTCTGCCACGACGTGGACTCGAACTGGGCCCGCATCGCCTCACGGGGGCAGACCGTGGATCCGGTGGCGACGCCGGCGGTGCCCAACTACTTCACGATCAACGGATACTCGGGCTTCCAGTCCCTGGCCGTGACCACAGATCTGGCCTTCAACGACCGGCGGCACCAGGACACCCTGCCCTCCGGCCACCCCCGCGAGACCGACGTGCGCAACTTCAGCGCCTCACCGTCTGCCGGGGCAATCCGCACCGGGCACCTCATGCGGATGCTCAACGCCGGCATCGTGGACCACCAGCTTCACTACCACGGCAACCACGTCTGGACCGTGCGGGCAAACGGCATCGACTTCCCCCGCTCCCACGGCCGCGTGTCACCGCAGGGCGACGTGCAGCTCCAGCAGTGGGAGGACACCATCCAGCTGCAGCCCATGGAACGCAAGGAAGCGATGCTCCCGGTCCGCAGGGCGCCGGATGTGGTGGACCAGGTGTGGAACGCGAGGACCGAGGACTGGACCTATCCGATGCACTGCCACGCGGAGCCATCCCAGACGGCACGCGGCGGGCTCTACCCGGGCGGGCTAGTTGCCGACTGGGTACTCGCCGCCCAACCCGACCCTGCCAAGGGGACGCCGCCCACAGCCGCCGAGCCCCACCACACGTACAGGAGCCAGGTGGACTTCGCTTCAGACCAGCCCCACGAGGGCAGCCCGGAAACCCAGTTCCCGCTGAAACCGGATGTCTTCATCGAACTGGACTTCTTCAACAGGAAGTTCACCTTCCCCGACCGTTCCGAGCACGAGATGTGGAGCTTCGAGGGCAACAAGTTCGGCCGCCAGGTTCCGGCGACCACGGTAAGGATGCAGGAAGGCCAGCTCTTCCAGGCCACGCTGAAGCCCAACAAGAGGGTGCACACGATCCACTGGCACGGCATTGAACCGGACCCGCGCAACGACGGCGTGGGCCACACGTCCTTCGAGGTTTCGGGGCACTACACGTACCAATGGCGGCCGGACATGGCCGAACACGGCAACCCGAACCGCGGCGGGGCCGGGACCTACTTCTACCACTGCCATGTCAACACCCCGCTCCACGTCCAGATGGGCATGGTCGGGCCGATCGTCGTCGACCCGCCCGCGAATCCGGCCATGCCCGCACCGCCCGGCACCCGGCGCCATTCGTTCGAAGGCCCGCTGTATGACATCGCCACGGAGACCCTGATCGCCCCCTACTCCCTTGATCCGCGGTGGCACGAGCTGAACCATGCTGCCGGGCTCAACGGCGAGGATGCCGGGCTGAACCGGTTCGAGCCCAGGCACTTCTTCCTGCTCGGCGGCAACATCCCCACCCGGCCAAGCGGCGACGACATCGTCTGGGCCATCTCGCAGATGCGGGCCAACGTGGCCAGGAACGGCAAACATCCGACGCTGATCCGTTATCTCAACGTGGACTACTTCCCCACGCTGACCCACATCACCGACGCCGCCGGCAGGCCCGCCAGGATCGCGGAACTGATCGCGCACGACGGCCGGCCTTTCTGGAACACGCCGAACCCCGCAGGGCCGGCCGTGCAGCCCTCGATCGCGGGCCAGCCGCTGCTGACCGACGTCATCAGGTCCGGTGCCGCCGAGAAGTTCGACTACCTCCTGCACCCTCCGGCTCCGGGGAAGTACACCATCACCGTCCAGTTCCTGCACTGGCTCACGTCGAAGGTGCTCGCCACCCGGACGGTCACCGTCAACGCCGGCTGATCCGGACTTCGACAGGCTCAATCACCGGGTTGAGCCTGTCGAACCCCGCCGATTTACCCAAAAGGGCCGCCTGGCTTTCCGGATTTACCCAAAAGGGCCGCCTGACTTTCCCGATTTACCCAAAAGGGCCGCCTAACTCCCCTGCTGGGCGGCCTTTTTTGGCGAAAGGGCCGGAACGGCAGGCCCAAGCATGGCAGGCCCAAGGGCCGCCTCAGTCACGGGTCGCATGGCCCAAGGGCCGCCTCAGTCACGGGTCGCATGCCCCAGGATGTGGTCTACAGGCGGGGTCAGCGACTGGACGGCGAACCCGAACCGCTGGTTGTCCTGGACCGTGAATCCGGCCGCGGCGATGGCGCCGAGGGTGTCCCGGTTGGGGTGGCATCCCCCGGCCAGGCGCTGCCACGCGGGAGTCAGCAGGTCCTCGACGGCGGCCGCAACCCGCCGCTCGGAGCGGACGTGCTCGTAGTAGGCAAGGGTCCCGCCCGGCCGGAGGACGCGCCGGATCTCCGCGAGCGCGGCGGCCTGGTCGGCCACACTGCACAGCACGAGGCTGGCGACGACGGCGTCCGCACTGCCGTCGTCGGCCGGGATGTGCTCGGCTGCAGCGGGCACCACCGTCACCGGCACGGCGGACGTGGCGGCACGTTTCAGGGCAAGGCTTCTGAGGTAGTCGTCGGGCTCCAGGGCCAGAACACGCGTGACCGCCAGCGGGTAGAGCCGGAAGGCCGACCCGTCCCCGGCGCCGATCTCGATGACCGTCCCGTGCAGGCCTGCCAGAATGCGGCGCCGGTGCTCGGTGGCACCGCGGGCGTTCATCCGCCCGACCGCACGTGCGTAGGCGCGGGCGAAGCGCGGATGCTGGAGATGCTTCAGCTGGGCCTCGCCGTCCAGGTCCTCCATGCTGTTCACCCCTTCCGGAGCATCGCTTCCATCTCGTCGATGAGGCCGTCCACACCGGGCGAAGCCTTGATGGCGGCACCGATCCGCCGGCTCGCTGCCCGGTAGCGGCCGTCGGCCAGGACCTCCCGCACGGCATCCCGGATGGCTTCCGGGGTGGGCCGTCCCGTTTTGAGATTGATTCCAACGCCGGCCCAGGCCACCCGGGCGGCGCCCTCCGGTTTGTCCTCGGTATCACCCGCGACGATGATGGGGACGCCGTACTCCATGGCGTAGTGCAGTCCGCCGTACCCGCCGTTCGTGATGTAAACGGCAACCTCGGGCATCAGTTCGGCATCGGGCAGGAACTCGGCGGCGCGGGCATTGGCCGGGAGCGGAGGAAGGGCCGACAGTGGGCGGCGCCCGGTGCTGACGACGACGGTGACGTCCTCCTCCGCAAGGGCCTCCAAGGTTGGGCCGACCAGGACGGTGAAATCCTCGTTGGAGACGGTCCCCTGCGTCACGTAAACCACCGGGCGGGAGCCGTCCAGGTCGCCCCACCAGTCAGGCTTCGGCGTCACGGAGGCGGAGGCGGCGTGCCGGGCCATGGGCCCGAAGAAGCGGAGGTTTGCCGGGGCGTCGGAGCGCGGGTACTCGAACTCCTCCACGGTGAACTGGGCAAAGAGATCGGCCTTGCGGGGCCAGTCGAGGAAGAAGTCGCCGTTCAGGCCCACTCCGCCCAGTTCGCGCATCCGCTGGTCCACCTGCCGCTGCGTGTCTTTCAGCGCCACGTTGGCCACCATCCAGTTCAAGGCCCGGTTCCGCAGCCGGGACAAGGGTCCGCTTCCGGGCGGCAGCCCGAGCCCGAAGGGGGCGCAGTCGCGGCTGGACAGGGTCACGGGCAGGATGCCGCAGGCGATGACCGGCGGGCGCCCCGCCCGGGGCTGCCGCGCCAAGATGGATGCGGCCATGAAGCTGATCTCGGCCAGGACGGCGTCCGTGGGTTCCGCGGCGATGGCCTCAGTCAGCGGCAGGTACTGCCCACGGGCAGGGTCCAGGACCAGCACCTTGATACCGTCCCGGATCGCCTGCAGCCCGGACGCGTTGCTGTTCTGCGGCTGCTCGTCAGCGCCTGGCCCCAGCGGCAGGAACTCCGCACCGCTGGCCTTCACCGCGTCCTCGTACCTGGGGCCGGTCAGGAACCGCACCCGGTGACCGCGGCCCACCAGCTGCCGGGCCACCCCAAGCATCGGGGAAACGTGTCCGTCATGGGGGCCGCTGCAGACGATGACTGAAGCCATGGGTGGAGCTTAGGCCCTGCGGCGGGTCAGGGGTAGAGGCGATCCTTTTAGCCTGGCTGGGCAAATAATGTGAAAACGCTCCCTCAGCTTTAGTCGCCTCCCGCCCGACCCTCCCTCAGCTTTAGTCGCCTCCCGCCCGACCCTCCCCCAGCTTTAGTCGCCTCCCGCCCGACCCTCCCTCAGCTTTAGTCGCCTCCCGCCCGACCCTCCCCCAGCTTTAGTCGCCTCCCGCCCGACGCTCCCTCAGCTTTAGTGAGGAAGCGTTGACGTATGAGCGACAGGACCTGAGGAAGCGTTGACGTATGAGCGACAGGACCTGAGGACGCGTAGGCGTGTGAGCGACAGGACCTGGGGACGCGTTGACGTATGAGCGACGGGACCTGAGGACGCGTCGGGAATGGTTGACAGAGATACCCCCCGGGGGTATATTTTCGGTGTTGTCAGTGAAGTGGTATGTCCAGGGGACTACCTCCCCGTCACAGCCGTTCAACCCCAGCGCACCCATCCGCCACCTTTGGAATGGAGCTGACAAATCATGGAAGAGCACACCTCACATCACTCCCCGCACACGGTAACCACCGGCGACGCGGGCCACAGCGCAACTGCCGCCATGGCACCTGCCAAAGCTGCCGGCGTCGGGCAAGGCCAGCATGCGGGACACGACGCGCACGATGACCACGTGGTCCACACCCACGGCCAGCACGCCGGGCACAGCACCGCGATGTTCAAGAACCGGTTCTGGCTGACCCTGGCGCTGTCCGTTCCCGTGGTCTATTTCAGCCCGATGTTCAGCCACCTGCTCGGCTACATGCCGCCGCAGTTCCCTGGCTCGGAATGGATCCCGCCGGTCCTGGGCACCGTCATCTTCCTCTACGGCGGCCAGCCCTTCCTCCGCGGCGGCCTGAATGAGCTGAAGGCCCGCCGCCCGGGCATGATGCTGCTGATCGGCATGGCCATCAGCGTGGCGTTCGTTGCTTCCTGGGTGACCAGCCTGGGCATCGGCGGCTTCGACCTCGACTTCTGGTGGGAGCTGGCCCTGCTGGTGGCCATCATGCTCCTGGGCCACTGGATCGAAATGCGGGCCCTCGGCTCGGCACAGGGTGCGCTTGACGCGCTGGCCGCGCTGCTGCCGGACGAAGCCGAGCGCATCACCGGCGCCGGCACCGAAACGGTCAGCGTCTCCGAGCTCCGCGCCGGGGACCTGGTGCTGGTCCGCTCCGGCGCGCGGATGCCCGCGGACGGCACGGTGACCGAGGGTCAGGCCGAGTTCGACGAATCAATGATTACCGGCGAATCCAAGACGGTGCCCCGCTCCCCCGGAGACGCGGTCATCGCCGGGACCGTTGCCACCGACAACTCGGTCCGGGTCCGCATCACGGCGGTCGGGGACGACACCGCGCTGGCGGGCATCCAGCGGCTGGTGACCGAGGCCCAGGCGTCCTCGTCCAGGGCGCAGGCCCTCGCCGACAGGGCCGCGGCCTTCCTCTTCTACTTCGCCGCCGGCGCCGGCGTCATCACCTTCATCGTCTGGACCCTGCTGGGCAGCGTCCCGGAGGCGGTCACCCGCACGGTCACCGTCCTGGTCATCGCCTGCCCGCACGCCCTGGGCCTGGCCATCCCGCTGGTCATTGCCATCTCCACCGAACAGGCCGCCCGGGCCGGCGTGCTGATCAAGAACCGGATGGCGCTGGAGCGGATGCGGACCGTCGACGTCGTTCTGTTCGACAAGACCGGCACCCTCACCAAAGGTGAGCCGGAAGTGCGGGACATTGCAGCTGCCGACGGCGTGGGCCCGGCAGATCTGCTGGCGCTGGCTGCCGCCGTGGAAGCGGACAGCGAACACCCCGTGGCGCGTGCGATCGTACGGGCGGCCAGCGCACAGGGCCTTTCCGTTCCTTCCGCCACGGGATTCAGCTCGATGACGGGCCGGGGCGTGAGTGCGACGGTGGACGGCCGGACGGTGCAGGTGGGCGGGCCTTCCCTGCTGCGGGAACTCGGGGCCACCGAACCGCCCGAATTGGCCGCCACCACCGGAGCCTGGATGGACCGCGGCGCCGCCGTACTGCACGTGCTGGCGGACGGGCAGGTGCTGGGCGCCGTCAGCCTCGAAGATGCCGTCCGGAGTGAATCGCGGCAGGCCGTCGCGGCGCTGCAGGACCGCGGCATCACGGTGGCCATGGTCACCGGCGATGCCCGGCAGGTGGCACATGCGGTGGCGTCCGAGCTGAACATCGACGAGGTCTTCGCGGAGGTCCTGCCCGCGGACAAGGACAAGAAGGTGACCGAACTGCAGAACCGCGGCCTGAAGGTGGCGATGGTGGGCGACGGCGTCAACGACTCCCCTGCCCTGGCCCGGGCCGAGGTGGGGATCGCCATCGGTGCCGGAACCGACGTCGCCATGGAATCGGCCGGCGTGGTGCTGGCCGGGAACGACCCCCGCGCCGTGCTCTCCATGGTTGACCTGTCCCGCGCGAGCTACCGGAAGATGTGGCAGAACCTGGTGTGGGCCACGGGCTACAACATCATCTCCGTCCCGCTGGCGGCGGGCGTCCTCGCCTTCGCCGGCATCATGCTCTCCCCCGCGGCCGGTGCCGTGCTGATGTCGGTGTCCACCATCGTCGTCGCCCTTAACGCCCAGCTGCTGCGCCGGGTCAAACTGAACCCGGCGCAGCAGCGGTGAACCCGGACCACGTAATCATCCCCGCCCGGCTGCCCTTGGCCGGATACCCTTAAGGGACATACCCCCAGCCAACTGCTCCGGACACTGATCCGGCACGGAAGGAGGACCCGCCATGGCTGCAGACCGCGTCCTGGCCACGGCGTTCCTGCGCCGTGCCGGAATGTTGTCCCTGGTGCTCGCCCTGATCTCCGGCATCTTCGGCATGCACGTCATGGTCGGCCACCACCTCATGCACGGCCAGGCCGGGGCGGTGACGGCCGTATCCGGCGGCCCTTCGCAGCACTCGCATGCGCCAGGCGAAGCCCACGTCACCGCGGCTGCCCGCCCGGGCGTGGTTGACGAAATCTCGGCGAGCTCCGGATGCCCGGCCGGGGACTGCAGCGGCACCCAGGCGATGACCGTCTCCTGCATCCCCTCCGGAAAAACCGGCACCCTGGCCGCGCCGGTGCCGGGAACGGCAGTGCTTGCCGCAGCTCCCGTCCGCGCCGGTCCGGCGGGACCGGTGAGCGGGCGCAGCGCCCACCGGCCGGACACACCAACACCCTGCGAACTGTCCATCAGCCGGACGTAAAACCGGGCCTGCCGGGAGTGTCCCGGCACCACAAGCACGACGGCGGGCTGTTGCCCGTCGCGTCCGGCGCGCCAGTGGCGCGCCTTCCCACCTTTTTTCGGCGCCCGACGCCGACTGGATGCTTGAAGGACCTGGTTTACATGAACAAGAAGTTTCTGACCCTTTCCACCGCCGCCGTCGCAGCGGCGATCACCCTGGCCGGCTGCGGCGGCGGATCCGGCAGTGGCACCGCCACAAACGGGACCGCATCGGCGCCGGCCAGCGCGTCCGCTCCCGCCAGCACGCCGTCCGGCACCGCAACCCCGGCCGCCGCCGAACACAACGCGGCCGACACGATGTTCGCCCAGATGATGATCCCCCACCACGCCCAGGCCGTGGAGATGAGCGACATGATGCTCGCGAAGAAGGACATCCCGGCGGAGGTCACGGCCCTCGCCGAGAAGATCAAGGCCGCCCAGGCGCCGGAAATCGAAATGATGACCGGCTGGCTCAGGAGCTGGAACGAACCCACGGCAGCGGCCGGCGGCCACGACATGTCCACCCACGGCTCAGGCATGGGCTCCGGCATGGGCGGCATGATGAGCGACGGCGACATGAAGAAACTGGACGCCGCCCAGGGCACCGAAGCCGCGAAGCTGTTCCTGACCCAGATGACGGCCCACCACCAGGGCGCCATCATGATGGCCAAGACCGAGGAAGGCAGCGGACAGAACCCCGACGCGGTCGCCCTGGCGAAGGCCATCGTCACGGCGCAGCAGAAGGAGATCCAGGAGATGAAGGACCTGCTGGCCACACTCTGACCCGCGTCCCCGCGGCAATCCCGCCGGCACCGGCTGCCAAACGCGGCCGGTGCCGGCCCGGGACCGTGGTTTCCTGCCCCGGGTAGGTCTATGGTGGCGCCATAAGCGGCAGGCAGGACACCACCGACAGGAGCAGACCATGACCCACCACATCACCGCGATGCTCAATGCCCACCCCGGAGGCATCGGGTCCGAGGACAAGCAGATGCTGGCCACGTGCATCGCGGCCTGCCTGCAGTGTGCGCAGACCTGTACGGCCTGCGCCGATTCCTGCCTTGCCGAGAACACGGTGGCCGACCTCACCAGGTGCATCCGGACCGACCTCGACTGCGCAGACATCTGCACAGTGACCGGCGCCGTGCTGACCCGGCAGACCGGCGACAGCTCCGCGATCGCCCGGTCCATGCTCGAGGCGTGCCGGACCGCCTGCGCCGTGTGCGCTGCGGAATGCGAAAAACACGCGCACATGCATGAGCACTGCAGGCTCTGCGCCGAGGCCTGCCGCCGCTGTGAGGACGCCTGCACCGAGTTGCTCGAGTCCCTCAGCTAGGCACGTTCAGTCCTCGAAGTGGGTTACCGTCGCCGGCGTCCCGGAGAACCCGGCGACAATCTCCTCGGCCAGGTCATGCAGTTTCTGGTTGCGCGTGCTGGAGGTGCGCCGGAGGATGTCAAAGGCTGCGTCGTGCGAGCAGTGGTTCTGGGCCATGATGATGCCGCACGCCAGATCAATCGCGGTCCGGCTTTCCATGGCGGCCCTGAGGTTCTCGGCGAGCTGGTCGGCGGCGGCGATCCGCAGGGCCAGGTTCAGGGCCTGCCCGGCCATGACGGCGAAGTTCTCGGCGTCAGCGATGACGTCCTCGGTGAACAGGCCGGTGGCGGGGGCAAAAAAGTTCAGCACCGCCGCGGCATTCGGCCCCAGCTTGAGGGGGATGCCCAGAACGCTCCGGCATCCTGCCGCCTCGAGGCTCTCCCGGTATAGCGGCCAGCGCGGGTCGGTGGCGACGTCGGCCAGGAGCACCGGGCTCCCCGTCCGGAGCGCATCCTCACAGGGACCCTGGCCCAGGTGCTGTTCGATTTCGTCCAGCACTACCGCCTGGTCGCTGCTGCCCGCGATCGACGCGCTGCGCTTGCGCCGGTTCAGCGTCACGGCGCACTCAATCCGGATGCCGGCGGAACGGGTCATCATGGCGGCAGCGAAGCCGGTCATGCCGTCCAGGAATCCCTTGATGTCCTCGGTACTGGTGATCAGCGCATGCAGCTGCTCAAAATCGTCCGACTGGTCAACGGTACTCATAACCTCACAGATTAAAAGCAGCGGCATCTTCGAACAAGACCGCCTCCGCGCGGTGAGGGCCGGACCGGACCCGGAAGACCTGGGGGGAGTGCTTTCGGGCCCGGCGTTCCCGCCCGGAGTAGCGGTGAAGTGCCCGGCGGCCGGGACTGTTCCAGATTGCCCGTCCCGGGTTGGGAAAAGTTGGTGGCCGGACGGACACCGGTCGCGTCCGGCCACCCAATGTGGGGGTGGGGTTACGGGCGCCGGCGGGCACGGACAACGACGTCGTGCAAGGTCACCTCTCGTCCGCGGTGGCTGCCCGTGGTCCTGCTGGCCTCGTCGGCCGTGAGCACGTCCCAAATGGCAGGGTCGAGCCGGGCCACGATTTCCGCGGCGGTAATGGTCGCCTTCGCTGGCGGATGGTCCTCGCGCGCCCCGCCGTGGCCTTGGCCGTGCCCGTGGCCGTCGCCGTCGCCGCCGCCGCCGCCGTGGCCGTCCCGGTGTCCGTGGCCGTGGCCGACGACGAGCAGGGTTCCGCCCGGTGCCACCCAGGAGGCGATCCGTTCATAGAAGTCGAGCTGGGGCATCGCCGGATGGGCGTAGTGCGTGGTCACGAGGTCGAATGCACGGCCCGGATCCCAGGTTTCCAGGTCGGCTTCGACCCACCGCACGCGCTCGGCCACCCCCGCGGCTGCTGCGCCAGAGACACTGGTGCGGGCACGGTCCAGGGCGGCCGCCGAGATGTCGGCGGCCGTCACCTGCCAGCCCCGGGACGCCAGCCAGACCGGCTCGTTGCCCGCGCCGCAGCCCGCGTCCAGCGCCGAACCGGGGCTCAGGTCACCGGCTTCGCGGACCAGATGGGGGTTCACCGGGTTCTGGTCCTGGCCGGCCCCGCCCTGCCAGTGCTGCTCCCAGAACTCCCTGTCGAAGGCGTGCGCCGGCGGCCGGCCGTCACCGTGGCCCGCCGGTGAACCGGCTGACCCGGTGACGTGTCCGGCAACGGCCCGGTCGGCGTCGTCCATCACCATGGCAGCGTTGATGTGCTGGGCTGCCCGGGCTCCGGCCGCTGCGGCGGCGCCGACCTGGGCGCTCAGGTCCGATGAGTTCCCGGCTGCCCACACCCCGGGCACCGAAGTGGAACCGAACTCGTCAGTCTCGATGAACGCACCGGCCGGGTGCTCGGTGTCCTGGATGCCGATGCCGGCAAACAGCCCGGAGCGGGCCACCATGCGCGGCGCCACCACGACGGCTTCGACGTCCACCAGCGTCCCGTCAGCCAGGAGAACTCCCTCGATCCTGTCGTTTCGGACCTCGACGGCGGCAACGCCGCCGGTGATGACAGCGATGCCCAGCGCGTCCAACCTGGCCCGCTCGCCGTCGTCGAGCCCGTGGTCCTGGGCGAAGAAGGTGACGTGCTCACTGAGCTGCCGGAACAGGAGTGCCTGGTGGACCGACATGGGTCCGGACGCGACCACCCCGATCCGGCGGCCCCGGACCTCCCAGCCGTGGCAGTACGGGCAGTGCAGGACGTCCCGGCCCCAGCGCTCGCGGACGCCGGGGATGTCCGGCAACTCATCGACCAGTCCGGTGGCGATCAGCAGCCGGCGCCCGTGCAGCACCTCTCCGCCGCGGAGGCCGACGGCGAACCCGTCCGGCGTGCGCGACACCTCGACGGCCTCCCCCTGGATGACGTCGGCGCCGTAGCCGCGTGCCTCATCGCGGCCGCGCGACAGCAGCTCCAGCGGGCTCATTCCGTCGCGGCCCAGCAGTCCGTGGACGCCGTCGGCCGGCGCGTTGCGCGGGGTTCCGGCGTCGACCACCGCCACGCTCCGGCGCGACCGCGCGAGCATCATCGCCGCGCTCAGCCCCGCCGCTCCCCCGCCGACAATAACGACGTCCCGCGTCCCTTTTAACCCGTTGTCCATGTATTCCTCCAGGTGCTCCGTTCCTGCGCTTATTGACAATAATTCCCGTTTACCGCCAGAATCAGCAAAGAAATTTGCCAAATGGAAAAGGAGGTCCGATGGACTCCATCAGCCGGACGCTCGACGCCCTGGGGCCGCGCCTGAAGCGCCTGCGGCAGCGGCGCGATCTGTCGCTCACTGACCTCGCGGCGGAAACGGGCATTTCGGTCAGCACCCTGTCACGACTCGAGGCCGGGCTCCGCCGCCCCACGCTTGAACAGCTGCTCCCTCTGGCGCGGGCGCACGGCGTGACCATCGACGAGCTGGTCGATGCCCCCGCCACCGGCAACCCGCGCATCAATCTGCGCCCCATCCCCTCCGGCGACGGCTCGGTCATCCTCCCCCTGACGCGCCGGGCCGGCGGCATCCAGGCGTACAAAATCGTCAAGCCGGCCGGCGACGACAACGCCGAGCCCGAACTCCGCACGCACGAAGGGTACGACTGGGTCTACGTTCTCAACGGGACACTCCGCCTGGTCCTCGCCGAGCACGACCTGCTGCTCAAGCCCGGCGAGGCGGCGGAGTTCGACACCCGGACCCCGCACTGGTTTGGCGCCACCAGCGCCGGTCCCGTGGAGTTCCTCAGCCTCTTCGGCCGGCAGGGCGAAAAGGCCCACCTCCGCGCGGCACCACGGGACCCGAAGGCGAGCGACTGAAGACCGGCGGCACCTTCACGTCACCTCACCGGCGCCGCTCCCCTCGCCGGGCGGAGTTTTTGTCCATTTGTCACGGCTTCGGTGGCCTCCAACCCCCATTATCTGTACAAAAACTCCGGCCTGGTGGGGCCGCGGCATGCCGGAGGTTAGCTCAGGACTTCAGCAGCAATCGATCAAGAATCACGAAAGAAAAAAGCTCGAACGGCTGATTCCCGGGGGCCGCCGCAAATTCTCCGGAAAACGGGGTCGCCCACGGGTGGTACCTTAAGTCACCGTCCCACTCCGCGGGCCGGTTCAACTCTTGGCGCTGCCGCACACCCCAACGTGCGCTGCCGGCGCCCGTGCAACAGGAAGCTGGGGCTTGCATGCGCTTTTTGAAGAAACTGCGGTTTGGAAAGAAACTGCGCGCCGGAAGCGGCGCGCTGGCGGTTGCCGCAACGCTGGCTGTGACGACGGCGGTTCCCGCCAGCGCGATCACCGGCGATTATGCCAAGGACAATGAGCATCCGTTCGTCGGGCTGGTCGTTTTCTACGGACCCGACGGCGGGTTCCACCACAGGTGCTCGGGCGCCCTGCTGACGCCGACCGTTTTCCTGACCGCCGGGCACTGCACCGCCGGCGTCTCCTCGGCACGGGTCTACTTCCAGCAGGACGCCGGCGTGGACTGGAGCCCGCAGACCGGGACGGATCCGGACACAGGCTACCCGGGCGCCTGCGCGGAGGGAACGCAGGGAACCCTCTGTGCCACCTCCCACGAGATGTACAACTACGGCTACACCAGCATGGCGGCGGTGCCCGAGACCAAGGACGCCGGCCTGGTGATCCTGGACCAGCCCATCGCGCTGGACGAGTACGCCCAGCTCGCCGCGCCCGGGACCCTCGACGCGCTGGCCACCAGGCGCGGGCAGCAGGAAACCACCTTCACCTCCAGCGGCTACGGAATTTCCGCGGCCGGCCCGGGAGGCGAAACCTCATTCCGGGAACGCCTCATGGCGCAGTCCAAGCTGACCAACTTAACCAGCGCCAGCACCGACGGCTACAACGTCCAGACCAACGGCAACGGCAAAGGCTTCGGCGGCACCTGCACCGCCGACTCCGGCGGCCCGCTGTTCTACGGCACGGCGGAGTCCAACGTCATCACCGGCATCACGTCGTTCAACCACAACCGCTACTGCAAGGGGACGAACTTCTCCTACCGCACCGACCGGCAGGACGTGATCAACTGGATCGAGGCCACCACCGGGCCGGAGTTCCACAACATCGCCTTCGCGCCGGCCGCCGGCTGACCTTTCCGGAGCAATCCTGCCCCGGGCAAAACCAAGCGTACGACGGCGGGTGGCCACCCGCCGTCGTACACCACGCCACGCCAGGCGAACCTATGCCAGGAACTCCGCGGCCACCTTGGCCGCCGCCGTCCGCACCGCGTAAACCGGGGCGAAGGCGGGCCGCTTCGGCAGCAGGGGCGCCGGCGCCGGGTGCTCCATACCGGGCAGGGCAAGGCGCTGCATGGCGATCCGCTGCCACGCCCACGGCAGGAAGTAGTTCCGGGCCCAGGCGAGGTCCCCGGCCCGCGCGTCGCGCCAGTTGCTGCGCGGCAATGCCTTCGGTTCCAGCGCCTGCAGCGAGTGCTCCACCTGAAGGGTGTCCAGCACCTGCATGGCGATGGTGTGATGGCCCAGCGGCGAGAAGTGCAGCCGGTCCGGGTCCCACATCCGCGGCTCCCTGAGTTCCCGCATGGTCCAGAGGTCCACCAGCAGACAGTCATGCGCGGCGGCCACCACCCGGATGTTCTCGTTGAAGATGGCAACCCTGGAACGGCTCCGTCCCAGGAACGGCGTGTGCCGCCAGTCCGGCCCGGCGAACAGCATGATCGTGGCGTCGGTTTGACTCAGCCGCTCCACGCCGGCCTCGAGGTTGGCCGCCAGCTTGTCCGGGTCGGTCCGGTGGAACACCATGTCATTGCCGCCGGCCGAGAGCGTGATCAGGTCCGGCTTCAGCTCCAGTGCCGGCTCCGTCTGCTGATCGAGAATCTGGTCCAAAAGCAGGCCACGGATGGCCAGGTTGGCGTAGGCAAAGTCTTTCCGCTCCGCGCTGAGCTCCTCTGCCACCCGGTCCGCCCAGCCCCGGAGCCCTCCGGCGCAGCGTTCCTCGGGGTCACCGACGCCCTCGGTGAACGAATCTCCCATTGCCACATACCGGCTCCAGGGGTGTGGGGCCGTTGCGTCCGCAGCGGAGTTCCGGGGTCCAAAGTGGCCGATGTGTTTCATCGCCTCGTCCTCTCCCTTGCGCCCCGGCGCGGTACGCCTGCGGCGTTATCCAAGAAACGTTCGAAACCTTCGGGAAATTCCTGAAATGTGCCCGGACTTGTGAATATTTTCCCGGCAGCTCTCTGAGCGCGAACGTACACATGTGGCCCTGTTTGGCGGTCGTTTTGGGGCCGCAACTGTACGTTCGCGCTGAGATGGTTAATCCATTCGGTGTATTATTCTTCGTGGCCGCTCCTCTTCGCGGCCCTTTCCCTCTAAGGAGCCGACGTGAGCCTGCCGGATCAGATGACGGAGCGGACTCCTGCGGTCATCATCGGCTGTGCACTGGCCTGGTGCGGCCTGCGTCCTGCCCGGCGGGCAGTTGTGTGGCTGGCGAACCTGGCCCTGCTGTGGGTGGTCCCGGCGCTGCTCACGTCGGTCAGCTACGTCCTCGGGACACGCGCGCCGGCCGGCGACCTGCCCGAGATGCTGCTGATGAGCCGGCAGATCCTGGCGGCAACCCTCGGGCCTGCCGGCGTCGCGGGTCCCGCGGTCCTGCTGGCGCTGGTCATCGCGCTGGCGGGGCTCGGCATCCGGACTGTTGCCGCTCGTGCTGCCGCCCGCCGTCGGCCCTTCAAATCCGGTGGCGGCACCCCATAGGTGACCGGCTCCCCCGGTGTTAGATTCAAGGTGCCTTCGCCCTTCTGACCTGCAAGGAGCTTCCTGTGATCCTGATCGGCGGCCTTCCGGCCCACATTCTCCTGGTCCACGGTGTCGTCGTCTTCGGGCCGCTCGCCGGTCTTGGCGCCGTGGTTTATGGCCTCGCCCGGCCGACCCGCCGGTACCTCGCCTGGCCACTCGGCGCGCTGGCACTGATCCTCGCCCCGATGGCGTTGCTCACGGCCGCAGCCGGCGAGCAGTTGCAGTCCACCAGGGGCGCCACCGACGCCATCGCGGCCCATGCCCGGCAGGGCGACATCCTGAAGGTCGCCGCCGTCGTCTTCTTCTTCATCGTCGTGCTGATGCTTGCCGCCACCTTTACACCGCTGGCCACCCGGATCCCGGCACTGGCCGCGCTGCAGCGTTCCCGTCCTGCCGGCCTCGCAGCCGTGGTGCTGGGCGTGCTCGCGGGCCTCTTCGTCATCTACCAGAGCGTGATCACCGGGCACTCCGGCTCGTTCTCGGTTTGGGGCGGGTAGGGCAGGTTTTCGATCGCTTCAACGCCGGAGCGCGAGCACCGCGGAGTCCGCCGCCGGGCTAATTTCAGCCTAGGCCCGCTTGGGCATGCCGCCGCCGCGATGTTTCCGTTGACGGTTCGGGGCCTGTGGCCGAGACTAGTGCGATGAACGGCAGTGATGAAGAGAAGGAATCGACCGTCAGGCAGGTCGTTGAACGGCTTGCCGGGCGCTTCCCTGATGCCGACCGGGGGCGCATCGCGGGGATAGTGTCCGAGGAGTACGACGCGCTCGATTCCGGCCGGATCAGGGCGTTCATCCCCACCCTGGTCGAAAAGGGGGCGAAGACGCGACTCCGTCACGAATTCGCGCCCGAGGCCACCAGCCCCTGAGCAAGCCCCCGACGCGGCCGCCGCCCTCCGGGCCGCCGCCCTCCGGCAGGCGGCCGGTGGGTGGGCCCCAAGGTGGCCCCACCTTTTCCCAAGGCATGCAAGACAGAGTGGTCTTACTCGCAGCAGGTCAGCCGTCAGGGCAAGATGGCCGGGCCGATCGCCGGGCCCGCAATGTCCCCCATGCATTTTTCGGGCCCGGCGGAAAGGCTTCACGAAAGGTGCGCCAGACCCACCCCGGGATGCGGTGCGCCCAAAGGTTTTTCCAAGGTTGTCCGGCAAGAATTTTTCTTGCCGGACAACTCGTCTGCCGCGCGAAAACCGGCTGGCACCGGGAACGGCGGTCCCTCCCCGGACCCGGTGCCTCTACAGCCGTTAGACCGGTTGCCCATATGGCGGCAGCCGGCGCCCCGTTGCTGACGTCGGGCGTTAGGCGCCTGCCCAGCAGGCAAACAAAATGCTCGCTAATTTCTCCAGTAGTTTCTCTAAGTAATGGCGTGCCGGACCGCCGCTCGGACAGCAAGGCTACCGTATGAAAAAGAAAGAAAAGTCCTACGGATCGACGGCGGTGTACCCCGGCGGCGGGACCGGTGGAAGCGGCGGCGTCACGACCGCCGTCGGACTGGGGCTTGGTTCCCCGCTGACCACAACGCCAGGCAAGACCGTGGCGGGAGGTTTGGCGAAGGCTTCACGGCAAACATAGCCGCCAGCCACGGCGAGTACCGGAATAAGCAGCAACAGAAGCCATTTCCTCACCACGCACCCCTTCCACTCGCACCTGCCCCTAGCCTCGCGGTTCCACCATGGAAAAAAGACGACGGAACGGCCCTCAATCCGCCGCCGGCCCCCTCATTCGAGGGAGCCCCCGACGGGTTTTCCTAGGTACCGCCGGGACGGCATCCGAGGATCACCCCACGGCTAGGAGTTTTTGTACACCTATCGCGACTTCGAGGCCTCGGAAGCCGCGATATCTGTCCAAAAACTCCGTGAAGGAGGCCCGGGATTAGGACCGCCGCAAGCGCGTCCAAGGTTTTCGCAGGGCGCCCGTGAAAAGATGGCGCCCGGCACGGATCTTGGATAAATCTTGGATATTCCCTGCACGTCTCCTAGATAAGGGCCGCCTAACGTTGGTGCATGCCCACCACACGCAACGTTGCCTGGGACGGGCGCCTCCAGGCTTTCAAAGGCAGGGACATCACCCACTACGTCACCACCGCTGCAGATCTCGCGAAAACCTGTGCCAGCTGTCGGGCGCCGCTCGAGACCGATGAGCCGGTGTCCCTTCTCGTGGAAATAACGCAAAGCTGGGCACCGGACGGCACCGAGTACCTCACCTTCACCGACGCTGTGTGCCACCGACGGTGCAGCGGTCCTGTTCTGACCGTCCGACAAACACCGTGGGAACCGGACACGCTGTCCCCCGTTGCCGCCCGGGTGCTCCTGACTCAAAAGTCCAAGAGCGGCCGGACGCGGGTGGTGCCGGTGCTGGCCTTCACCTTCGTCCCGGTCCTGAGCTTCCGCGAAGACGGCGGCGAGCTGACCTCAGCTCTGGTGGCGCTGCCGCTCGCCCGAGGTTTCCAGCTGGCCGTGAGCCACGATTACGCCGCCATCCTGGAGCAGGCAGCAGAAGCAGATGCCAACTGCAGGATCACCGTGGCGCCCGAGGGTCTCCTCCGGCTCAGGCTCGACGGTGAAATCCTCTACCGGGAACAGCTGCACCCAGGCAGCGCCGACGACGCCGAATGGCTCCAGGCCGTAGCCCGCGCCGGGCACATCCTGGTGATCAGCGGCGACAATCTCAACATCACCGAAACCGGCCTCGATATCCACGCGGCGGCCCAGCACGGCACTCTGGTCATCGGAACCGTCCCCGTCAGCGGCGTCGGCTCATTCGCCTCCGCCGCCCAACACCGGGCACAAAGGCATGCACGCTAGAGTCTGTCAGTTGAAGCGCCAGCCAGGGCTACAACCAGCCACGACACCCGGGTCGGCGGCCGCTTCCTTACCCCGGCTCCGCTTCAGCGGCGCCGGGGTATCACCGCCGTCCACGCTGACCAGGAGTTTTTGTACAGATATTCGTCGCTAAGGGCTTCGGAAGTCCGATTATCTGGACAAAAACTCCAAAGAGATGGTCAGGTCAGTCTGCGTCGCAGAGTGGTCCCGGTTTCTGGCCACCATGGCTATGCTGTACGGCACCTTCCGCAGTTGCCCGCTGCCGGTCCGGGTGAAGCCGTGCGATTCATAGAACGTCTCAGCTGCCGTGAGCACGTCGTCCGCCTTGCCCGGAACCTTCAGCAGCACGGTCCTCGCGCCGGTGACGCCGCGGGACCCCTGCAGCTTGCCGGGTGGAACCGGAACGTCCGCCGGCCAGTCCGCGGGCGGAGCGGGCAGGGTGGGAGGGCCCTCTCCGTCACCATCTGAACCCCGACGGCGGCCACCGGTTTGAGTCGACGGCGCGCCCGCCGTCGTACTCGCTGTGACCGCGGAAGGCGGCGGGACGGGGGCCGACTGTCCCGGGCTGCAGCCGGAGAGCACGGCCGTGACGAGGACCGCGGGAGCGAGTCCCCGCCACAGGGCCGAAGCGGGATTCATTGGGGACTGGTCACCACGGCGACGGCATCAGGGCCGCCGCGTTGCCGGTGCCCTCCCCGTTCACCAGGAACGGCAGGTGCCAGAGGTCGTTCGGCACGATCGGATCGCCGGGCTTCACGTTCTCCGGGAAGATGTACTCGAACACCGGCGCGATGTACTGCCCCGGCTGGAGCCCGTTGGCGCGGGTGGGCGCGTTCTTGAAGCAGGCGTCCAGGGCGGCCTGGTTGATGGTGGTGGTGCTGACGTTCACCGGCGTCGGCAGGCAGAGGCTGCGGACACCCACCCGCACGGTCCGGTCCGGCTGGCTCAGCAGCCCGTTGGGCGCCTTGGTGGCCCGCAGCCGTGCCCGCTGCGGCTGGGGCCCGGTGTTCTGCGTGGTGATGCCGCCGGTGGGGCCGCTGATCGGAACGCCGTTCTCGCCGGTCATTTCAAAGGGCGTGATCCAGCGGTTGCGCACCGACCCGTCGGTGTTGCGGTCCTCGTAGTAGATGTCGACGGGGGTCTTGACGTCCGTGGTTTCGGCCTCGAGGAAGATGCGGTCCTGGGTTTCCTGGGCTGCGCCGTTGGCTGCCGTTGCCAGCGGATCCGCGGTGCCGACGCCGAACTCGCCGATCGCCAGGTAGCTGGGCTGGGTGCCGGGCTGGGTGTAGATGCCCAGGTTGGCCTCGATGGTGTGGGCGGAGATGTAGTCCTCGGTGCCGTGGATGAGCGTGCCTGAGTAATCCACGGTGTCACCCACCTCGAACGGTGCCTGCTGCGACGGGTCCGGGCCTGTCGTGGGAAGGCCGGTGAAGGCCGGCATCACGTACTGCGAGCAGTACTTCTGCCCGGGCGCCGGGGCGCTGAGTTCTCCGCTGGCCGGCAGTGCTACGCCGGCGGTGCTGAAGTTGCGGCAGCCCGGGACGAGCGGCCGGTTCTTCTGCGGGCAGAGCGGATCGTCCTTCACGCTCGGGTCCGTGCGCGGGATGCACATGGGGTAGCCGGTGGCGGCGTGGACGGTGGGGTTGTCCTGATCAACGCTGAAGCGGTTGTCGGGCGACTGGCCACTGCTGAACCGGCCTGTGTCCGCGCCCGTGCTGTCGTGCAGTCCGGAGATCTTGGGGTCGTTCAGCTGCACGGTCACGGTGCCGCCGGCTGCGTTGGCGATTTTCAGGGCACCGTTGACGTAGTCAATGCCCGTGATTTCACCGCGGCCAATGTTCGCCGACTGCTGGGAGACGAAGGCCAGGCCAGCGACGTGCTTCGTGCCGACGGTGTTACCCACCGCCCGCAGCTCCAGGCCGTCTGTCCCCAGCGGTGCGCTGCCGCCGGTGCCATGGACGAAGTCAGCCCAGCTCAGTGTGTTGGCCGGCATCTGCACGATGAGGTTGCAGGGGATGGTGATGACGACGCCGTTGATGGTGACGGTCCCGCCGAAGTCGGCCGGGTCCGCCTTCGGGCAGGCCGCGCCGTCGACGGTGGCGTTGCGGGCCAGCCCCGTGTCGTCGAAGCCGTGCAGCTGGGCAGCCGGTACCGAGAAGGCGGGGGTGGCCAGCGTGGGCACCACCCACGGGGAGACGATCCCCTTGGGCGGCTTGGCCGTTCCGCCGCCACCGCCCTTGGCCAGGGCGGTTCCCACGCCGCCGGTGGCGATCAGCCCGGCGGCGGCGCAGATAATGGTGAGCTTTCGGATCGTATTTGGCCGAACGTTGTTGGTCCTCATGGCTGGTCCTTTCGGAGGTGCCTTTGTTCCTGTACGGAAGTGTTCCTGTACGGGACGTGCAGGAACATGATTTCTGCGCTCATGAGGGTGCGTTGCGTGCAATGGTGACACTCGGGTGCGTGGCCCGCGCAGGGCCGACGTCGGACGTTGTTTTTGCCGGGGCAGCAAAGGCAACATGTGGTTGCCGAGGCCAACCATCTTCCTGGACGCTTGGAAAAACCCTGCGCCGCTGCTGGGCCGTTCCCCCGGCTGGGTGGTGGTCCACCCACCGGCTTGAGGCCCCCCAAGAAATTCCCAACCGTGCGGCCCTAGGTTTCTGCCATTAAAGCCGGCCGTTGTGGTGGGCAACCAATTCAGGGGAGGAACGCCATGGACAATCATGGGCTATTCGCGGAGCGGCGGTCTCAAGCGGTGCCGCCGGCATGGGTCATCGGCACCATTCTGCTGGGCATCCTGGCCGCGCTGACACCGCTGCTGTTTTCATCGGGTCCGGCCACCGCGAAGGCGAACGCCGCCGTCACATACGTGCCCCAGACACGCACGTACTACATCGCAGCGAACGAGGTTGAGTGGAACTACGCCCCCACCGGCAAGAACCAAATCACCGGCGAACCCTTCGACGAGGACGCCCAGGTCTTCACGAAGCAGGGACCGCAGCGGATCGGCAGCACGTATATCAAGTCCCTCTACCAGGCCTACACCGACGCCACCTTCAAGACCCTCAAGAAGCGGACGCCCGCCGAAGAGCACCTGGGTTTTCAAGGACCGGTAATCCGCGGCGTCGTTGGTGACACCATCAAGGTGGTTTTCAAGAACAACCTGGACCGGCCTGCGGCGGTGCACGTCCACGGCGTGTTCTACGACAAGAGCAGTGAAGGGGCGCCGTACAACGACGGCACCGGCGCCGCTGACAAAGGAGACGACGCCGTAGCCGCCGGCGCCACCTACACCTACAGCTACGAGGTGCCCGAGCGCGCCGGTCCCGGACCCATGGACGGCAGCTCTGTGATGTGGATGTACCACTCGCACACCGACGAGGTGGCCGACGACTACTCCGGTCTGGTGGGGCCCATGGTGATCACCAAGGCCAGCGCGGCCCGCGCGGACGGCACCCCGAACGACGTCGACCGGGAGTTCTTCCTGCAGTTCAAGGTCAGCGACGAAAACGCCAGCCCCTACCTGGAGCGCAACATTGCCAAGTTTGCCGGCAAGCCCGCGAAGGTGAACACCAGTGATGAGGACTTCGGCGAGAGCAACCTGATGCACTCCATCAACGGCTACGTCTACGGCAACGAACCCGTGGAGGCCCTGACCATGAAGAAGGGCGAACGGGTGCGCTGGTACCTGATGGGCATGGGCACCGAGGTGGACCTGCATACGCCGCACTGGCACGGCAACACGGTGACGGCGCTCGGTATGCGCACCGACGTGGTCAATCTCCTGCCGGCCAGCATGGTGGTGGCCGACATGGTCCCGGACGACGTGGGAACCTGGCTCTTCCACTGCCACGTCAACGACCACATCAGCGCCGGCATGATCACCAGATACCGGGTCCTCAACGCCGACGGGACCGAGGGCGGAGTGACCCAGGCGGCTCCTGACCACGCCGCGACCCACTAGCCTCCACTCCCTCTTGGCCCAACTGACTGGCAGTTGTTGTCGTTTTGAACGCTCGTAACGACAGCAACTGCTGGTCAGTTGGGCTGCGGCGTGTGGAACAATCGAAGAGCCCTTTGAAAGGAGCCCTTCACCCATGCGGCAGCCGGACCAGGGACGACGGGTACCCGCCGGCCACCGGTCGCCAGCGGGATGGGCCCGGGTACTGCGCGGCTCCCCCGCCACCCTCACTTTCGTTGGCCTCTTCTGGGCCGCTGGTGCTCTGTCCGCCAGCTTCCGGTCCGGGCCGCCGCCGTTCCTCCTGCCCCACGTGGCGGCTACTTCGCACTCGGTCCCGGAGCACTGGTGGGCCCTGCTGCTCTCCGGCTTCTGGGAACGGGACCTTGCCGGGTTCATCGTGGGCACTCTCGTAGTGCTTCTTGCCGGGCTGCCGCTGGAGCGCCGCCTGGGATCCCTGAAGTTCACCGCGGCCGCTCTCGGCGGGCACGTGCTGGGGATGCTGGCAACACTCGGGTTCCTCGCCGCCGCACGCGGCCTGATGGGGAGCTGGATCCGGGACCTGAGCGGGCACTTCTTCCTGGGGCCAAGCGCCCTGGCCTGCGCGGCCGCCATGGCTGCGACGGCGTCCCTCTCCACCCTGTGGCGGCGACGTCTCCGCGTGGTTCTCCTCGCCGTGCTGCTGCTGTTTGCGATGTACGCCGGCGGCTTCGAGGACCTCGTCCGGCTCGGGGCCGCCGCGGCCGGAGGGCTGCTGGGTCCGGTGCTGGTTGGCCGCCGGCCGCGCTTCGGCAGGCCTGCGGTCTCCCGGCATGAGGCCCGGATCCTGGTGGCGCTGCTTTTGACGGTCGCTGCGGTGGGCCCGGTGGTCGCTGGACTGGCGCCGCACGCCGTCGGACCTCTCTCTGTCCTCAAGTATCTGTTCACCAACATCCAGCCGGTGGACCCCGCGGCGCTGCAGGCGTCCTGTTCCCGCCCGGCCGACCTCAGGGACTGCGCCGCGGCCCAGCTGCAGCTGCGCGCCGGGGCGGGCGGAATCTTCATGGCCATCCTGCCGTCATTCCTGCTGCTCCTGTTGGCGGACGGACTGCGGCGGGGGCGGCGGTTCGCGTGGGCCGGTGCGCTGCTGATCCAGGCGTCGCTTTCCCTGCTGGCCGCCGTCACGATCGCCGGCGTCCTGCTGCCGCCGCCCGGTCCGGGTTCACCCGCCCGCGAAGGAGTGGGCGGGATCGAGCTGTCGGGCTATTCGCACCCGCTCAGCCTGGTCCTGCCGATGCTCCTGCCCGTCTTTCTGACGGTGCTCCTGCTGGCAGGCCGGAACCTGTTCCCGGTGCGGGCCCCGCGCGGAACGTACCTGCGGCTGGCGCGCCGGGTCCTGGTTGCCCTGGTGCTGCTGAGCCTCGTGTACGTGGGTCTCGGGCTGGCTCTGGCCCCCGGCTTTACTCCGGCGCCAGGCATGCCGCAGCTTCTGGCCGACGTCCCGGACCGGTTCCTCCCCCTGGGTTTCCTGGTGGACCGCTCCCCGGCCTTCTTCCCCGAAAGCACCGCCGCCGTCGTGCTTTACGAAAGTATCGGCGTCGTGTTCTGGGCCTGGACCGGAGCCCTGCTGCTCCGCACCTTCCTGCGTCCGGCCCATGGCCGGCACAGCGCGGACGAGGAGCAGGCACGGCACATCCTCAAGTCGCACGGCGGCGGCTCCCTCTCCTGGATGACCACGTGGAGCGGGAACAGCTACTGGTTCACCAGTTCAAGCTTCATCGCGTACCGCGTACTCAACGGGGTAGCCATTGCCCTCGGGCCGCCGGTGGGTCCGGCTGCCGAACGGGAGGCCGCGTTCACCGAGTTCGCCCGGTACTGCAGGTTCAGCGGGTGGACGCCGTGCTTCTACTTCGTGCCCGAATCGCTGCGCACGCTCGGCGCATCGCTGGGTTGGGGCTCGGTGCAGGTAGCGCAGGAGACCGTACTGCGGCTGGACGAGGTGTCCTTCCGCGGCAAGAAATTCCAAGACATCCGCACCGCGCTGAACCGGGCGGCCAAGGCAGGAATCCGCGCCGAATGGACCACGTTCGCCCAGGCGCCGATCGCCGTGCAGGCCCAAATCGAGGCGATTTCCGAGGAATGGGTGGCGGACAAGAAGGTCCCGGAGATGGGCTTCACGCTGGGCAGCCTGGATGAGCTGGACGACCCCGAGGTGCGCTGCCTGCTGGCGATCGACGCCGACCACACCGTGCATGCGCTTGCTTCATGGCTGCCGGTGTACCGGAACGGCTACGTGGCGGGCTGGACGCTGGACTTCATGCGGCGGCGCGGCGACGGCTTCCGGGCGAGCATCGACTTCCTGATCGCCTCGGCGGCGCTGAGCCTGCAGGACGAAGGGTGCGAGTTCATGAGCCTGTCCGGGGCACCGCTGGCGCGGGGAGTCGCCGGTCCAGCTGGCACCGAGGGCACCGTTGCCGCCGGTGCCGACGCCAACGGCACCCTGGACCGGATGCTCGACTGGCTCGGGGCAGCATTGGAACCGGTGTACGGGTTCCGCTCGCTCCTGGCGTTCAAGGCCAAGTTCAAGCCCGATTACGCGCCCATGTACCTGCTCTATCCGGACGCCGCCGCCCTGCCCGCGATCGCCAACGCGATCACCCGCGCATACCTGCCCTCGATCAATTTGGGCCAGGGCCTGACCCTGGTGCGGGGCCTCCTCGCCCGGCGGTGACCGGCCTTCGTTTCGACAGGCTCAACCAGCTGACAGGCTCAACCGCGGCGCTACGGCAGCCCGATGCCTGTGTGCCGCTCCAGCGCCCCGAGCAGTTCAGCCTGGAACGCCGCGTCATTGACGGCCGGATGCGGCTCCCTGCGCTTCTCATGGAACCAGTAACCACCGGACTCGCGACTCCCGCCGGAACGCGTGGCGAGCCACACCTGCGTGACGTGCCCCAACTCCAGGTCATCCGGCGCGCCACGTCCGCCCATGCGCGTGGGTACCCAGCCCGGATCCACGGCATTGCTTTCGACGTCCGGCCAGCGGTTGGCCATAGCGGCCGCGAGCGCCGTGACATAAAGCTTGCTGTCCGAGTAGGCTCCCGGGCGCCTGGCCGCGTCCCTCCAATTCATGCCCTGCAGGTCTGGCGTGCCGGAGCGGTGCATGCCACTGCTGATGTACACGATGCGGCGCGGCGGGGCCATCAGCGCGGTCAGGACGTAAGGCGCAACGGTGTTCACCGCAAGGACCCCGCTGCCGCTGTACACCCCGGCGTTGTGGATGACGGCATCGAACGGGCCGTACTTGCCAGCCTGCTCCGCCACGCGCACTGTTTCATCGAGGTCGGCCAGATTTCCGGCGACCGTCCCCACGGCTTGGTCCCGCACCTCACCGGCGTCGGCCAGCCGGAACTCATTCCTGGCGTGCAGCACCACTTCGTGGCCCTGCTGCATCAGCGCCCTTGCGGCGTTCAGCCCGAGCCCGCCGGCAGAACCGGTGATGAAGATTCTGGCCAACTCCTGTGCTCCGTTCCGCGCAATTCCGGGTAGTTCCGCGTGTTTCCGGCTATCAGACTGCCTCCTCAACACTAAAGCCGGCATCCGTCGCCTGGGAGGTACTGGCAGGAACTCCCGCGCTGTCGGTGCTACCCCGTACGGTGGATATGTGAACGGGCTACCTGCCGTGCGCCGCCCGGAACTTGCCGCGGCGGCAGGGAACAGACTCGGGAGTCCTGCCGTTACCCCTTACGGCAGGGCCTGCCTCACGCCACCGCGATGAGGTTACGCAGATGATTTTCATCCGCGGCCCGTTCCACCGACACCGATACACAGGAGAACCATGCCTACCGTCAACGCTTACGCCGCGCCGTCCGCTACCGAGGACCTCATCCCCACCACCATCGAACGCCGCGACGTCGGTCCGCGCGACGTCCTCATCGAAATCAAGTACGCCGGCATCTGCCACTCCGACATCCACACCGTCCGGGGCGACTGGGGCCCGCAGCAGTATCCGCTCGCACCCGGCCACGAGATCGCCGGCATCGTCACCGAGGTGGGCTCCGAGGTGACCCGCCACAAGGTGGGCGACCGGGTGGGCGTCGGCTGCATGGTCAACTCCTGCAAGGAGTGCGCCAACTGCCTGGCCGGCGAGGAGCAGTACTGCCTGAAGGGAATGGTCGGCACGTACGGCGCCGTCGACCGCGACGGCACCATCACCCAGGGCGGCTACTCCACGCACGTGGTGGTGGTCGAGGACTTCGTCGTCACCATTCCCGAGGGCATCGAGCTCGACGTCGCCGCTCCCCTGCTGTGCGCCGGCATCACCACCTTCTCACCGCTGCGCCGCTGGGGCGCCGGCCCCGGGAAGAAGGTCGCCATCGTCGGTCTCGGCGGACTCGGCCACATGGCCGTCAAGCTCGCCCACGCCATGGGCGCCGAGGTCACCGTCCTGTCCCAGTCCCTCAAGAAGCAGGAAGACGGCCTCCGCCTGGGCGCCGACCACTACTACGCCACCAGCGACGCCGGCACATTCGAGGCCCTCGCCGGCAGCTTCGACCTGATCATCAACACGGTCAGCGCATCGATCGACATCAGCTCCTACCTGCAGCTGCTGTCCCTCGACGGCACCCTGGTCAACGTCGGTGCCCCGGCCGAGCCGCTCCCGGTCAACGCGTTCGCCCTCATCGGCGGTCGCCGCGCCTTTGCCGGTTCCATGATCGGCGGCATCCGCGAAACCCAGGAGATGCTCGACTTCTGCGCGGAGCATGGCATCGGCGCGGAGATCGAGGTCATCCCGGCCGAGAAGATCAACGAAGCCTATGAGCGTGTCCTCGCCTCGGACGTGCGCTACCGCTTCGTGATCGACACCGCCACGTTCTAAGGCGATAAACGCACGACGGCGGGCTGTTCCCTTAAGGGGGCGGCCCGCCGTCGGGCTTTAACCCAGTAACTCTTGCGTGAAACCTGCGGCTACCGTGCCCCCGTCTTGAGTCTGCTGCACCATCCTTCAACGATCGGATGGCGCGAACCAAGCACGAGGAGGTCCGATGGAGTTGGTGCGGCGATGGGGCGGCCCGGCGGAGACAGAAGCCGTGGGTGCCTTCTGGCGGTGGTGGTCCGTGGCGGGGGCCGGCCTGATCACGGCGGCTGTCATGGGCGGCGTGTACGGCGACATTCCGGAAATCATCGGTGCCATGGTGATGGCCATCCACCCCGAGCTCAGATGGGAGACCAGCCCGGGTGTCCGTTCGCGGCACCGGCTGTGCGTCTCCGGCGGCGGGGATCCCCGGCTTCGGGTCCTGGCCGAGCGCTGGCGCAGGGCAGCTCCCCCGCCCACCGAAATATGGGAATTCGCGGCGGCCAGGCAGCCGCAGGCGGACCTGCCGGACGTGGAGTTTGAGGGCGCGGGACAGCCGGTGGATCTGGGACTGGCCCGGGTTGCCGTGGACTGGGACGACCGCCGAGCCCTCGCTGAACTCACCGTCTTCCACCCGGCTTTCGCCAGGATGGGCACCAACGGCTGCCGGCACACAGCCCGCCTGCTGGTGGACTGGCTCCTCGGGGAAGACGACGTCCAGCGCTGGGTGGGCGCCATCAATGTGTCCCGGAAGGATCCGCGCGACAGCCAGCCCGCCGCCGCCGTCACCGAGTTCATCCGGGAAGCGGCAACCCGGAACCCGGAGCCCCGCTGGACGATGCGGGAAGCCAGAACCGCTTCCGGGCACCGCGTGATTGTCTGCAGCCTGCGGCCGCTGCGCTGGGTGGACCACCCGCTGCTGGACCTCCATACTGCCGTCCGGATCAGCTACCCGCGGACCATGGGTGACGGGCTGCCGGACGGGAAGGCGCTGATGGGGCTCCTCCATCTTGAACAGGAGCTGGAGTCTGCGCTCGGGCCCCGCGGATTGCTGGTGTCCTCGGAAACGTCCAACGGGCTTCGCGTCCTGCACCACTACAGCGACTCGGAGGACCAGAACGGACGCGACAGTTTTGACCGTTTTGCCGGGTCCCGAAGCAACGTCCAGGTGGCCCACACCTATGATCCCGGATGGGCGCGGGTGCGGAAGTTCATCTAGCTAAGTAAGTGCCTGCTCCCACTACTCTTTCGGTCACCGCAGGACGATAATTAACTCGAGCACCGAGCTGGGCCGGCGGCGGTGTCGCCTGTCTGAGACCAGGGCGACCCCCCCAGCCGCCGCCGTCCCTTTAATTCGGCGCCCCTCCCCTCAACTAAGCCGGTGAAACGTCACGCGTGGGTGGGTTCCTCGACCAGGGCCGTGGCGATGCTGTCCGCATCCTCCAGTGCAGCGAGGTAGCGTTCCGCGTCGAGGGCCGCGGCGCACCCGGTCCCGGCGGCGGTGATGGCCTGGCGGTAGCGGTGGTCCACGGCGTCCCCGCACGCGAACACCCCGCTCAGGTTGGTGCAGGTGGTGGGCGCGTCCACCTTGATGTAGCCCTCGCCGTCGAGCTCCACCTGCCCGGCCACCAACTCGGTCCGCGGCACGTGCCCGATGGCCACGAACAGCCCCGTGGCCGGCTGCTGCCGGGTTTCGCCCGTCCGGGTGTCGGTGAGGGTGACGCCGGTGACCTTGCCGTTGCCGTGGATTGCCGTGACGGCCGAGTTCCACGCGAACGTGATCTTCGGGTTGTCCTTCGCCCGCTGCGCCATGATCCGGGACGCGCGCAGCTCGCCCTTGCGGACGACGACGGTCACGGACTTCCCGAATCGGGTCAGGAAGGTGGCCTCCTCCATCGCGGAGTCGCCGCCCCCGACCACGATGATGTCCTGGTCCCGGAAGAAGAACCCGTCGCAGGTGGCGCACCACGAGACCCCGTGCCCGCTGAACTTCTTCTCCTCGGCCAGCCCCAGTTCCTTGTACGCCGAGCCGGTGGCCAGAATGACGGCCGGGGCCTCGTAGGTCTCGCCGCCGCCGGTGACCACACGTTTGAGGTGGCCTTTGAGCTGGACGGACGTGGCGTCGTCGAACACCACCTGGGCGCCGAACCTCTCCGCCTGCTGCTGCAGGCCGTCCATCAGCTCCGGCCCCTGGACGCCCTCCGGGAAGCCGGGGAAGTTCTCCACCTCCGTGGTGTTCATCAGCGCACCGCCGGCCGTGACCGAGCCCGCCAGAACCAGCGGCTTCAGGCCGGCCCGGGCGGCATAGATCGCGGCGGTGTAGCCGGAGGGCCCGGAGCCGATGATGATCAGCTGCTCGGTGCTGACCTTCCCCGCGCCGGCGTCTTTCCCCTGGCCCGTATTTTTCCCGGTGCCCGTGTCCGCTGCGGCGGCGTCTCCGGGTTTGGCATTTTTGCTCACTGCTGGCTCCTTCTACTCGGGCTCATTCAGGCAAACGGTTACTGAGCGTCGGCGTGCCGGGCAGGCAGCAGCTCGGTGACCAGCGCCTCGACGCGCGTCCGGATCTCGTCGCGGATGGGGCGGACGGATTCAATCCCTTTGCCCGCCGGGTCGGCCAGTTCCCAGTCCTCGTAGCGCTTGCCGGGGAACACGGGGCACTCGTCGCCGCAGCCCATGGTGATCACGACGTCGGCCTCCTTCAGCGCGCCGGTGGTGAGGACCTTCGGCACCTCGGCGGAGATGTCGATGCCGACTTCGGCCATGGCGTCGACGGCGGACGGGTTCACCTCGAACGCGGGCTCCGAGCCGGCGGACCGGACGTCAATGGCGCCGCGGGACAAACTGGTGAGGAAGCCGGCGGCCATCTGGGACCGGCCGGCGTTGTGCACGCAGACGAACAGGACGGAGGGCTTCTTGGCTGGATCGGCGGTCATGGCGGTCTCCTGAAGATGGCGGGTACTCAAGTGCAACAAGAGCGGGCCGTTCAATCAAGGGCCCGGACGCCCCGGGAGTCTGGAGTTTTTGTACAGCTGCCACGACTTCGGGGGCCTCTAACCCGCGGTATCTGGACAAAAACTCTCTCGTCAGGGGGTGCCGTTTCGTGGGACCATGCCGCATGGACAGCAGCGCTGGTGGCCACGTCGTCCTGCTCGGGGACTCAATTTTCGACAACAAGGCGTACGTCGACGGCGGCCCGGACGTCGTCGGACACTTGCGCGGGGAGCTGCCGCCTGGCTGGAAGGCAACCCTGCTCGCGCTGGACGGTGACGTGATCGCGGGCGTCCACCGCCAGCTGCTTGCGCTTCCCGACGGCGCCACGCACCTGGTGGTCAGCGTCGGCGGCAACGATGCGCTCGGCTTTGCCCACCTGCTCGAGGCCCCCGCCCGCTCGGTGGCCGAGGCGGTGGGTTTGTTCGCCGATGCCCAGGACCGGTTCGCCGCTGACTATGAGCAGATGGCGGGCACGCTGGCAGCGACCGGCCTGCCGACAGCCGTATGCACCATTTACGACACGCCCTCCGCCGGACCCTACTACCGGCTGATCCGGACCGCCCTGACAGTGTTCAACGACAGCGTCACCAGGGCCGCATTCACCCGGGGCCTCGGCCTGCTGGACCTCCGGATCGTCTGCAACCACGACGGCGACTATGCAAACGCGCTGGAGCCTTCGGTTCAGGGCGGGGCCAAAATCGCCCGGGCCATCGCAGCCCTGCTGGACCCTGGCCGCCAGGTGCCGCGGTCAACCGTCATCGGCGGCAGCTGATCAGGCCTGCCGCAGGGGAGCCGTCGAGTTGCGCACCACCAGCCGGGGCGTGAGGCACCTGTCCGCCAGGGGCGCGCCGGGATTGCTGAGCCGCTCGAGCGCCACGCCGCCGGCGATCTTTCCGAGCTCCACCGCGTGCAGGTCCACAGAGGTCAGGTCGATGCCGTGGAGCCGGGCGGTCCGGGAGTCGTCGAAGCCCACCAGCGACAGGTCCCCGGGAATCGTCAGGCCCATGGCGTACGCGGCTTCGCGGACACCGAGGGCGAACTGGTCGTTGTGCGCGAACACGGCCGTCGGGCGGTCCGGCCCGGCCAGCATTTCCGCCGCCGCACGCTCCCCTGCCTCCTGGGTAAACTCGCCGGCGGCCACCGTCTGCGGGGCCAGGCCGGCCGACCGCATGATCTGCCCGTAGACCTCCTGCCGGACGGTATGGCCTTCAAAGGGCGGACCGGCAAGGTGGGCGATGCGCCTGTGTCCCAGCTCCAGGAGGTGCCCGACGGCGGCCCTTGCGCCGGCGTCGTCATCCGGATACACGCTGTCCACGCCTTCCACCCGCCGCGTGACGCTGACCACCGGCGTGGTCCGCGCCAGTTCCCGCACCCGCTCGTCGGGGTCCAGCAGTGCCGCGGCGATGATGATCCCCACCCGCGCCTCGACCAGCGAGTCCATGGCGCCGGGGTCCACGCCTCCGATCGACCGGGAGACACTGAGGATGAGCCTGTTGCCGTCCTGCGGCAACGCCAGCCGCACGCCGTTGAGGACATCGGAGTACACCTCGTTGTGAAGGTCCAGGAGGTAAAGCCCGACGGCGGTGCGCGACTTGCTTGCCAGGGCGGCGGCCGCCGCGTTGTGCCGGTACCCCAGGCGCTTGGCAGCGTCGAATATCGCCTGCCTGGTCTCCTCGCTTACACCGGCGGCACCCCGGAAGGCGAAGGACACGAGCGTGCGGGAAACGCCGACCTCACGGGCAACGTCAGCCTGTGTGGCCGGCCTGTGCTGCCGCTGAAGAGTCATAGCGCCATCCTCCCACGGCGGGAAACGGCAAAAAATTAAAAATCATTTGTAAGTTTGACCTTACATTTAGACCTTTCGCGCGTTAGTCTTGGATGTGACGGCGGGCACACGTCCCGCAAAACTGAGACAAGGGAGTCCTGATGTCTGCAACCCAAGCCCAGCGCGACGGCGCGCCAAGTCCCGCACTTCCCCCGCTGACCAACGGCCCGCACCGCAAGCGCCTCGGCATGGTCGCCATGGTCGCAACCTTCGGCGGCCTCCTGTTCGGTTACGACACGGGTGTCATCAACGGGGCACTCCGGCCCATGACGGCCGACCTCGGCCTCACCCCGATTACCGAAGGCATCGTGACCAGCTCGCTGCTGTTCGGCGCCGCGGCCGGCGCGGTGGGCGGCGGACGGCTCTCCGACACCTGGGGCCGCCGCAAGACCATCATCCTGCTGGCCGTCCTGTTCCTCGTCGGGGCCCTGGCCTGCGTGTTCGCCCCGAACTTCGAGGTGATGGTGGTGGGCCGTGTCATCCTCGGCCTCGCCGTCGGCGGCGCCTCCTCAGTAGTCCCCGTCTACCTCGCCGAACTGGCCCCCTATGAAATCCGCGGCTCCCTCGCCGGCCGCAACGAACTCATGATCGTCATCGGCCAGCTCGCGGCCTTCATCATCAACGCCATCATCGGCAACGTCTGGGGCGAATTTGGAGGCGTCTGGCGGATCATGCTCGCCGTGGCCGCCGTACCGGCCGTGGCCCTGTTCCTCGGAATGCTCCGAATGCCGGAATCCCCGCGCTGGCTGATCTCCCGGGGCCGCAACGCGGACGCTCTGGCCGTCCTCAAGACCATCCGGTCAGCCGACCGCGCCGAAGCGGAGATGGCCGACGTCAAGCACCTGGCGGACGAGGAAAAGGCGATGAACCTGTCCGGCTGGGGCGCCCTGCGGAACAAGTGGATCCTGCGCATCCTGCTCGTCGGCATCGGCCTGGGCGTGGCCCAGCAGCTGACCGGCATCAACTCGATCATGTACTACGGCCAGTCCGTGCTGGTTGAAGCCGGCTTCGACTCCGGCGCCGCCCTCATCGCCAACATCGCCCCCGGCGTCATTGCCGTCGTCGGCGGCGTGATCGCCCTCTCCATGATGCAGCGCGTCAACCGCCGCACCACCCTGCTCCTCGGCTTCACCCTCACCACCGTCTGCCACTTCCTCATCGGTATCGCCTCCATCGCGCTGCCTGTGGGCAACCCGGCGCGGCCCTTTGTGATCCTGTTCCTGGTGGTTGCCTTCGTGGGCTCCATGCAGACGTTCCTGAACATCGCCGTCTGGGTGATGCTCTCGGAGATCTTCCCGCTGCACATCCGCGGCTTCGCGATCGGCGTTTCCATCTTCTGCCTTTGGATCGCCAACGCCTTCCTGGGCCTGTTCTTCCCGTCCCTGGTGGCCTCAATGGGCATCACCGGAACGTTCTTCATGTTCGGCGTGGTGGGCATCCTGGCCCTCATCTTCATCTACACCCAGGTCCCGGAGACCCGCGGCCGCACCCTCGAAGCACTCGAGGAGGACGTCACCACCGGCGCCATCTACCTGGTGCACAAGACCCCGGCGGGCGCAGCGCACTAGCAGCCGCCCTCCACAAGCCGTCCAGCCCCGTCCACCGATTCACCCCGAATCGGCGGACGGGGCTTTCGCTTTTGCAGGCTGTTACGTTCCCGCGGGCTGGAAAAGTTCGACGACGTTGCCGGCCGGATCCTCCATCAGGATCTGCTGGCCGCCCGGCCCCTTCACGATGTCGTTCCGGAAGGGAACGCCCGCGGCACGCAGCCTGTCCACCTCGGCGGCAATGTCACTCACGACCAGGTGGATGCGGTTCCATCCGCCCGGTGCCGGGACCGCGCCGTCGGGCATTGGCCTGCCCGCCGAGCTGGCGGGCCCGCTCAGCAGCAGCCGCAGCTGGCCGCGGGCGACGTCGGCAAACGCCGGTGCGGCGTTCATTCTTACCGTGAAGCCGAGGTGCTTCGTGTAGAAGTCGACGGCGGCATCGACGTCGTCCACCATGTACCGGACGCTGACCAGGTCCTTGACGTTGGCCAGGTCCTCAGGGTTGCTGGACATTCCCTTCTCCTCCTTGAGTTGGCAGCATTTCCTGATGAATGCAGGTCAGACGTGCTGGTCCACGATGACCGGATTGCCGTCCGGGTCAACCACAATGAAGCTGGCCGGCCCGGTACCGCCGCCGGCCTCCGCGATGAACTGAACCCCACGGTCCTTGAGCTGCTGCTGGAGATCGCGCACATCGGTGAACGAATCAAGCTGCTGCGCGTCCTGGTTCCAGCCCGGGTTGAAGGTCAGGGAGTTCCTGTCAAACATGCCTTGGAAGAGGCCGATCACCGTCTGCCCGTTCCGCAGGATCAGCCAGTTCTGGTCAGCATCGCCGCCGGACTTCGTGAATCCCAGCTTTTCGTAAAAGGCGGCCGATGCCGCGATGTCCTTGACGGCCAGGCTGAGTGAGAATGCGCCGAGTTGCATGTGCTGCTCCAGTCTCCGGAATCCCTCCGGGCCGTTTTCCGATCGTACCTGCGACGGCCCGTCAGAGCCGTCCCCTACAGCACTCTGCCAGACCCCGCTGACAAAAACAGGGTGGCCGTACAAATTGGCCGTGAAGTCCGGAAAACCCGCCCGGGGTGGAAGCCCTGAGCAGGCGCTAAAACGCCTCGGTGTGTTCGAGCTCCGGCAGGACCACGAGGGGATCCCCGGCAAAATGCAGTCTGCGGGAGGACTGCCCGTCAATCCAGGCAAAGACGACTGAGCCATCAAGCGGCACAGCCTCCGGGACCTGCCCAGGCCCCGGGGTCAGCGTCCACCGCGCAGCCGGCAGGTCGGCGTCGTGATTCTTGCCAGCGTTCGCGTCCATGCATCTATAGAACCAGTAACGGGTGAACAGCCCGTGAACGTGGCCGACGCAACACGCCCATGAGTCTCAGTTCCCGTCCCCGCGCCAAGGCTATGTACACGCATGCCTACTGCAGGGTAGGTTGGTAGAGGAACCGCGTGAACTTTCACAGGAACCCCTTCCGGCGTTGTGCACCGCTTGGAGGTATTGCCGCTGTAGCCTCACGGCGGCCATCCCGCACCTGAGGAAAGAGCCTGACATGGCCACCTCGCATTTCCAGCAATTCCTTTCCGACGCCACCTCACCCGCTCCCGACACCGACAGTCCGCTGGGGCCGGACTGCCTGTACGGGCTCTACACAAGCTGGTGCCTCCTCCAAGGATTTACACCCAGAACTGATTCGTCCTTCCGCGCCGGCATGCGCCGCTGCCGCGTCAACCTCCGCGGAACACGGCGGAGGATGAAGGGACGCGCCGCAGCCGACTACATCCTTGCCAGCTACCCCTACGCCGGCTGACCATGTCGCTCAGATCCCCAGGCTTCCGTTCCGACGGTGCCGACGAAGCCCGCGTCCTGCCCGTGATGTGCAGCCGCTGCGGTACGGATTACCACCTCACGATCAGATCAGTGACGGACATCCGGGACTGTCCGCCCGACGTCGTCATGGTTGCCTATACCTGCAGCCGGTGCCGGCTCTTCAGTGAGCACCCCGCCCGGGTCACTGACCTGTCGGCAGTCCTGGGCCGCCGGAAACAATCAGCGGATGTGCTGATCTTCGGGGGCCACTACATGCACTGCGGACAGCCAATGGCCAAGGCAGGATCAGAAGTCCGCAAGCTGTCTGCACCGCTGTCCACCGAAGGCCCGCCCGAGGACACGCTGGACGTTTACCTGTCCACCCGCGTCCTCAGATGCGCGTGCGGTTTCCAGATGGAACTGCCTGAATGACGGGAATCATACAGTTGAAGGACAAAACTACGCACGGGTAACTTTGTCCGGGGCCCCATCCTATTCCCCCATGCGGATGGTCGTCCCCGGGAGGCCCCGCACCGCCTTCACAATGGTGCGGGGCCTTTTCGCGCCCTGTCCCTCCCCGCCTTGAGGTTTCCGCCTTACACTGTGCAGACCTACTACAGGCCGGGGGGCACGTTGGGTTCACGGGGGCTTTGCGTGGTCATCGAGGATGACCACGATATTCGCGATTTGCTCACACTCATCCTGACGAGGATGGGGTTCGACGTCCACGGGGTGGGCAACGGTGCCAACGGCGTCGCGGCGGCATGGGAACACCACCCCGTCCTGGTGACGGTGGACCTGAACCTGCCGGACATGGACGGCCTGGAGGTGGCGCAGCACATCCGCGCCCGCTCCGATGCGCCGATGCTGTTCATCACCGCCCGGGCGGAGCTCGACGACGAGATGGCCGGCATGGCCTCAGGAGCCGCGGCCTACCTGATCAAGCCCTTCCGTCCGCGGCAACTGACCGAGACGGTGAACAAGCTCTGCCCCGTGGGTCCGCTGACGGCCCACGGCCTTGAGTCGCGGGCCTGACAGGGCACGGCCAAACGTGCGTTCCGGCAACAGCGGCGATCGCCCGTGCCGGCGTCGTCCTTTGCTGTTTCCGCAGGCCGTATCCGCAGATGGCATTTCGGTTCCATAATGTCCCCATAAAACTTCGGGGACAGTGGCGCCGGTGCAAACCCGCGGACGGCGGCAGTGTCCCAGGTGGCTGCCCTGCTGTGGGCGAAATCGGGCGGCCACGCGGTCCGGGCAAGGACGGCTGGTCCGTTCCCGGCGCCGATTCAGGGGAACCAACGCCATCAACTCAACGAGGAGTGAACTGTCATGCTCAAAGACACAGCAGTCGCGGCTGTCCTTCCGGCGAAGGACGTAGGCCGGGCGAAGGGGTTCTACCGGGACAAGCTGGGACTGGAACCGATAGAAAACGCGGACGACAACGTGATGTACGAGTGCGGCAACGGGACCAGGTTCCTGCTGTACCAAACGGACAATGCCGGCACGGCAAAAAACACCCAGATGGGCTGGGTGACAGATGATGTCGAGCGGGACGTGCAGGAGTTAAGGGGCCGCGGGGTCGTTTTCGAGGAGTATGACTTCCCCGGCGTGAAAACGGAGAACGGCATTGCCACCTCGGACGCAGGCAAAGCCGCCTGGTTTCTGGACAGCGAGGGCAATATCCTGAGCCTCTTCGAAATGCCGTAGTTCGGGGACCCGCGGCTTCGCGGGACCGGCCCGGCAACCGGAAAGGGGCCGGAACCACACTGTTCCGGCCCCTTTCCGCCCATCCGCGGCCCCCCGGTCAGGGAACGGTCCGTCTGCCCCGCGACGCTTGATCCCTCTGCCCCGCCGGAGCAGAGGGCCCCCAATGGAGAGGAATGACGAAACTATGAATTCATCAATTCCTCAATTACGAGTCTCGCCCAGGGGCTGCGGGGCGTCAAGGCACGAATCCTTAGCGGACGAACCGGGGGGGCTTGCCGGAACCGGTTTCACCGGGCACCACCGGCGGTTCCTGGTTGAGCGTCACTCCGGGCGGCGCTCCGCCACCGCCTCTCCGGACACCTCGGCGAGCGTGAGACCGCGCTCCCGGGCCTGGGCCAGGAATGCGGCCATAACCTGCTCGGAGTTGTGGCCAGTCCGGGCACTGACGGCCCGCACGGCATCCGCTATCAGGGCACGCCGCCCCAACGATGCTTCCAGTTCAGCCGCAGACTCGTCCGTGAAGATGGCCGCGTTGTCCGCGTCCGAACCGGCGCCACCGGCGGATGCACTTGATGCCCCGACATCGGCCAGACCGTCCGCATCGGCCGCAGCACGGGCGCTCAACACGGATCCGGCAGCAACGAGCAGTTCTGCAATCTCGGGAACGGTCAGCCAGTACTGCAACCGCCCATCGGACCGGCGCCCGGCCACAAGATGCTGGGCACGCAGCTGCGCCAGCTGGCCGGCGAGATGTGACGGCTTCAGCCCGGTGGCTGCACATAATTCGGCCACGGTGGCGGGGCCGGCTACCAGCACAGCCAGCACACGGACCCTGGCATGGTGCGCCAGCGCCTTGAACAGTTCCGCTTCCCCAGCCGCAATGCGCTCGCTTAGTTCTGCACGTCCCGTCACAACTGCCCCAATCTGACAGAAACACATGTCTTCACCCGATTATCCCCTCACAAAACCCACATCGGCGCATTGCGATTCGCCCTTTCCACCACCGGTTCAACAGCGACGAATTCGTGGCCGTCCAAGGCAATTACCCCTCCCGGCGATGGCCGAGGGCTGAAATAATTGTGTTAATCGTTTTCAACGCAGTCCGCCTCCGGCATGGCGCTCTGCAAGCTTAGGAAAGGAACAAACGCGCATGCCGGTTCCAGCAGCCGCTCCTGCACTGCCAGGGCTGTTCCGCCGGACCCGCCCTGGTCCCCGCGGGCCGTCCCGCCACACATTGGCCAGGCCATGACGCACGCCCATCTGCCCCTCGCCGACGAACTGGCGGCCCTCACCGTCCGCATCGCCGACCTCTTGCTGACCCACGAAACCGTCGATGAAGCGGTTTCGGCGCTCGCGCAAGCCCTGAAGGAAGCCATCCCGGGGACCCTGGGGGCCGGGGTCAGCCTGATGGACACACGCGCCCGGCGCACCAGCACGGCATCCACAGATCCCGACATCCTGCGCGCAGACCAGCTCCAGTACGACCTTGGACAGGGACCCTGCCTGACGGCCTGGGCGCAGCAGGTAACCGTAACGGTGGAAGACACCCATACAGATCACCGCTGGCCCGCCTGGAGCCGGGCTGTCGCAGACCTGCCGGTCCGCTCGGTGATCAGCGCTCCGCTGTCCACCCCCGACGGTGCCATCGGCGCGCTCAAGGTCTACTCCCCCGTTCCCAACGGGTTCGATTCCAGGGCCATCCGCCTGCTCGTACTGCTCGCCCGCCCCGCAGCACTGATGCTGGCCAACACCCTGGCCCGCGACGCGGCCCAGCACCTCAGCGACGGGCTCATCAGCGCGCTCGGCGCCAGGGACGCGATCGGAACAGCCACCGGAATCGTCATGGAGCGCCTCCACGTCAGCCGGGACCAGGCACTCGCCACGCTCATCAGTGCATCCCGGCGGCGCAACGAACCGCTGCACCAGCTCGCGCAGGACATCATCGGCGGCGGAGACGTGTAACCGTCCGTCACAAAACCGTCTCGGAACGGGCCGCAACGGCCTGCGCATAACGGGGCCGCCGCCGTCGTTCTTTCACCTCACCATCAGGCTTTCCGATGGTTAGAGCGGATGCCGCTACAGCATTTCCACCGTGCGCGCAATTTTGGCGCGCACCACAATTCCAAGGAAAATAGCGAGTCAGCACACAATGCACTGCCCCGCACACATCAGGAGACACAGAACCATGACGAACAACATTGCCCCGGGCGCCGGTCTGATCGCCCCCAACGTAGCCGTGGCCGCCCTGGACGACCTGGACCTCACCCCGCAGGGACTCGCTGACGCCCCGGCCAGCGAGCTGGAGTCGGACACCCTCGTTCACCCAGGCGCCAGCTAAACCGCTCCGGCGGACCCGCCGCGAGCCGCCCGGATCGCAGCAGGTCAGGTGCCGCAGAAGGTCCGGTAGGGGCCAAAGCTTTCCGGCGCGGCTGCAGCGTAGCGGTCGACGCCGGGACGCTCCCTATAGGGGTCCGTCACCCTTTCGAGCAAGCGTCCGAGCGGCTCGAGGTCACCGCCGGTCGCGGCGGCAAGTGCTTCCTCAACGAGGTGGTTGCGGGGCACGTAGGCCGGGTTGACCCGGTCCATGCCGTCCGCGTCCGGCCCGAGGGCCTTCCAGCGTTCGACCCAGGCGTCGAACGCGTCCGGCTGCGGGAACAGGATTCGCGCCATCACACCGTTGCCGCGGGCTGCACTTCCAAGCCGCCGGAAGAACGACGTGTAGTCCACGCCCGCCTCCCGCAGGAGACCAAGCAGCTCGTCGATGAGGGGCGAGGCCGCGTCATCGGCGACGCGGTCCAGTCCGAGCTTCGCCTTCATCCCCGCCGTCCACGCGGCACTGTACAGCCGGCGGAACGCACCCAGCGATTCCTGCGCCCGCTCGACGGCACGCTCCTCGTCGTCGTCGAACAGCGGAAGGAGCGCCTCCGCCAGCCGCGCCAGGTTCCACTCCGCAATGAGGGGCTGGTTGGCGTACGCGTAGCGGCCGGCCTCGTCGATGGAGCTGTAGACGGTGGCGGGATCGAAGGCATCCATAAAGGCGCAGGGACCGTAGTCGATGGTCTCGCCGGAAATGGCCATGTTGTCCGTGTTCATGACGCCGTGGATGAAGCCCACCAGCATCCACTGGGCCACCAGCGACGCCTGGGCCCCGATCACCGCATCAAACAGGGCAAGATACGGATTGTCCGCCTCCGCCACGTCCGGATAGTGGCGGGCAATCGCGTGGTCGGCAAGGCGGCGGAGGAGTCCGTCGTCACCGGTCGCCCGCGCGTACTGGAAACTTCCCACCCGCAGATGGCTGCCCGCGACACGCGTGAGCACCGCCCCCGGCAGCACGGTCTCGCGCTGGACGGGACGTTGGGTGGCCACGACGGCGAGTGACCGGGTGGTGGGTATGCCGAGGGCGTGCATTGCCTCGCTGACGATGTACTCGCGCAGCATCGGCCCGATGGCGGCAAGGCCGTCGCCGCCCCGGGCGAACGGCGTCCGGCCGGAACCTTTCAGGTGGATGTCACGCAGGCGGCCGTCGACGTGGGCAATCTCGCCGAGCAGAAGCGCACGGCCATCACCCAGCCGCGGCGAAAACCAGCCAAACTGGTGGCCGGAGTATGCCTGCGCAACGGGAGTAGCGCCGTCGGGAACGTCATTGCCGATGAGCAGCCGCACCCCCTCCGGGCTCCGCAGGAAGTCCGGCGTAAAACCCAGCTCGGCCGCCAGCGGCCCGTTCAGGACCAGCAGCCGGGGCTCGGGAACCTCCTCCGCCCTCCAGGGAATGGCCATCTCGGCAAGCTCCGTGGCGAAGCGGCTGTCAAAGGAAACGGTCGATGCGGCTGCAGCGCTCATCTTTCAAGCATACGTTCGCCCGCATCCCGACGCGTTGCACCCGGGGCGCGGGAGGATTTTGGCAGGTCATCTGCCCCCGCACAAATTTTCGGGCCATCTAGGAAGTCTGCTTACTATCTGATGGTAATCATGCTTACTATTGCTGCGTGCTGGTTCATCAACAGCAGCTAACCCTCAAAGGAAAGAGAGCAATGATGACCGAGAACCCATTCGGCACCGAAGTGGAGACCACGGGCCTGGGCACGCCCGGTTCCGGAACTGCGGGCTACGGCACCCCCGGAGCGGGCACCACGGGCTACGGCACAACTGACTACACGGGCACCGGCTACCAGGATGATGCCTCCAAGAAGGATGTGGCGAAGGACGAGGCCGCGAATGTGGCTGGCCACGCAGCCGGCGCCGCCCAGAATGTGGCGGAGACCGCCAAGACCGAGGCGAAGAACGTTGCCTATGAAGCCAAGAACAGCGCACGGGATCTGCTGCACCAGGCGAAGTCGGATCTGACCAGCCAGGCCGGCACCCAGCAGACCAAGGCCGCTGAAGGCATCCGCAACATCTCCTCGCAGCTGCGCAGCATGGCCGACGCTCCGGACCAGCAGGGTGTGGCCTCGGACCTGATCCGCCAGGCCGCCGACCGCTCCGCAGACGTCGCCTCCTGGCTGGACAACCGGGACCCGGGATCGCTCCTGGACGAGGTCAAGTCCTTCGCCCGCCAGCGCCCCGGCACCTTCCTGCTCATCGCGGCAGGCGCCGGCCTGCTCGCCGGACGCCTGGGCCGCAGCCTGCAGGCCGGCGCCCCCGAAACCACCACCGGAACCGGCTACGCACAGAGCGCCGGGGCCGTCCCCCAGTACCCCGTCCAGCCGCCCGTCACGGAAAGCAGCCTGACAGCGGCACCGGCCGCGCCTCTGTACGATGCACCCCAGGCAACTCCGACAACGTACGCGGAGACGGTATACGGCGAGCCCGCCCGCCCGGGCTTTGACACCCCGGGTTCAGCCGGTGTTCCGCTGCGGGATGTTGATGACCCGTACACCGAGGGTGGAGGTCGTCCCCTGTGAGCAGCCAGATACCCGATACCCCGCAAACGGCCGCGCACGCAAAGGCCGACACCACGTCCCTCGGTGACCTCCTGGGCGAGGTCACCCGGGACCTGTCCACCCTGATGCGGCAGGAAATCGAACTCGCCAAAGCCGAACTCAAACAATCCGGCACCCGCGCCGGCAAAGGCGGCGGCATGCTCGCCGGCGCCGGCGTCGCCGGACACTTCGTGCTCCTGTTCCTCTCCATCGCCCTCTGGTACGCCCTCGGCGAGCTGATGGGACTGGGCTGGTCCGCCGTCGTCGTCGCCATCATCTGGGGCATCATCGCCGCGATCCTCGCCTCCGTCGGACGCAAGGAACTCAAAAACATCAAAGGCATGCCCCAGACCGTCGAAACCGCCAAGGAAATCCCGCCCACCCTCAAACCGAACGGAGACCACCGATGAGTGAGAACCCGGACGCCATCCGCGCCGACATCGAAGCCACCCGCGCCCGCCTCGGCACCAACGTGGACGCGGTCGCCGACAAAGTCACCCCCTCCAACATCGTCCACCGCCAGACCAGCAAGGTGAAGGACGCCGTCTTCGGAGTAAAGGAGAAAGTCATGGGCACCGCAGAACACACCACCCACAACGCCTCCGGCACCCTGCACCACGCCGCGCACACCACCTCCGGCGGAATCCACCAGGCCACCGACGCCGCCGGCAACGCCCTCCACGACGCCGGCGAAGCGATCGCCGACGCACCCCGCCAGGTCACCGCGAAAACCCAGGGCAACCCCCTCGCCGCCGGACTCATCGCCTTCGGCGCCGGACTGCTCGTCTCCTCCCTCATCCCACCGAGCGAAAAGGAACGCGAAGCCGCCGACGCCCTCAAAACCGCGGCAGAACCGGTCACCACCCAGCTCACCGAAGCCGCCAAAGACATGGCCCAGGGCTGGAAGGAACCCGCCCAGGAAGCCGTCGAAAACGTCAAGGCCACCGCCACCGACGCCGCCCAACACGTCAAGGACGAAGGCCAAACCGCCGCCCAGGACGTCAAAACAACCGCCACCGACGCCAAAACCCACGTCCAAAACACGTGAGCCGGCGTAGGCAGGCAGCCTGACAGGACCACTGTCCGGGAGCTGAAGCCGCTCTGCGCACGGCTGGGAACGCTGCATCCGCTACCCGATGGATGCGGCGTTCCAGTCGTCTGCAGGCCCGTGCACGTCCGACCGACCGCAGTCCCGCGAGCGCTTATGGAGCCCATGATGCCGAGTTCCGCTGCCGTATATCCCGCGCACGGTATTGGGCGTAGGCTCAAAAGCAGAGGCGAGGCGATCCTTCAGACCCAGGAGCCCACGGCCTGGTTCATGCGGGATTGCGCTCGGCCCGTCCGTCACGCATTGAACGTGGATCCAACCAGTCCGCGATCGTTCCCGGACCTTGGATCCGGCCGCAATTATGGATCGGGGAATCCTGCTCCCAGTGGATCGAGGCAAATGATGGCCGCCGAGCCTGGCCAGCCGCCGTCGTCCGCGCAAAATTTGCCGCCGTCGCTGGAACAGCTTCAGGATCTTCTGCTGGAGAGCCCGGGCTTTGACGAATTCCTCCTGGAACTGACCGTCTTCTCGGCCTCGAAACTGGCTGCGCCCGAACCCATGCTGTGTGCCATTTCCGTGGAGCGTGACGGGCGGCCCGTTACAGTTGCCAGCAGCAGTGACGCGGCCCAAAGAATGGATGAAAAGCAGTATGGGTTCGACGACGGCCCCTGCCTTACTGCCTTGAGGGAAAACCGGAGGGTACTGGTCCAGGACCTCAAGGGTTCCGAGCGGTGGCGGCGGTACGCCGAGGCGGTGGGCGACGGCGTGGCGTCCGTCCTTGCTGTTCCCATCAATGCCGGACCTGACGCTGCGGCAGCCCTGAACTGCTACGCCATGACCACTGAAACTTTTGACGAAGCCGCCATCGCCTCCGTGGAGTCCTACGCATTTGCCCTGTCCCGCACACTCCGCCTGGCCCTGCGCGTCCACCGGTTGCCGGCCCAGCCCGAAGGGCTGCACGCCGCCCTGCAGTCCAGGGCGGTCATCGACGCCGCCCTCAGCCTGGTGATGGCCCAGACCCGCGGCAGCCGTGAGGAAGCGGTGGCCGTACTCCACGAGATGGCCCGGTCCAGCAAACAGCAACTGAAGCAGATAGCAACGGACATCCTGAACGGCGCCAACTTTCCAGGACGGGCAGGACACCATGGCAAAGCACATGAGTAGGCCCTCCGACAGTGGCTTCATAACCCGTGGCTATGATGGGAACCACCTGCCCGACGCTCCTCACAGAGGGACGTTCGCCACCCTGATGACATGTGAGGCCAGCCCGTGACGCGACAGCACCCGATGGCAGGTGAACTGCCCGAGATCTTCGCCCGGGTCGCGGGTCTCCTGCTGACAGAGACGGTGGTGGACCGGGCCGTGGAAAGCCTGGCACAGGTGGCGCACGAGAGCCTGGCCGGCAGTGTCGGCGCCGGCGGCACGCTGATCGACGCCCAGGGCAGACCAACCAGCACGGCCTCGACGAACCGACTGGTGGAAGAGGCGGACCGCCTGCAGTACGACCTCGGGCAGGGGCCCTGCCTGTCTGCCTGGGCCGGTGCCAGAGTGGTCCGCGTGGACGATCTTCGCGAAGACCGGCGCTGGCCGGAGTGGAGCGCCGCCAGCGCTCCTCTGGGCCTCCTGTCCTGCATCAGCGTTCCTTTGCTGGTGCCGGACGTCCACGGCGCGGGCGAACCCGAGCCCATCGGCGCCCTGAAAGTCTACGCAGACCGGGCGCATGCCTTTGACGGGCGCAGCGAGCAGATCCTCTCGCTCCTGGCCGGTCCTGCGGCGCTTTTCCTGTCCAACCTGCAGGCGCGGGAGCGAGCCGCATATCTCAGCGAGGCCCTGAAGGACGCCTTGCACAGCCGCAGCGTTATCGACATGGCCAAGGGTGTCCTCATGGAACGGCTCAAGGTGAGCGAACGCGGCGCGCTGCAGGTCATGATTGCCCGCGCCCGGTCCCAGGAGCTCCTGCTGAGCAGGGTGGCACAGGACGTCCTCGGCCACATGTCTGACCTCAATCAGGCGCCATGAGCCTTGACCCGGACGGCGAGGCGCAGCGGGAACGGACGGCCAAGGCATTCCGGCAGGCGGACCTTGAGGTCGACGAGCTCTGGATGCACTACTTCAGCATCGGCGGCGACGCCGGAGCGATGGAGGTTGAAGCTTACCTTCACGGCTCCTACATGCTGCGCCCCATCCAGCGGGACCTGCTGGACCACGCCATCTATGAACTGGGCAATTCGTTCGGGGACTGAGCGACGCTCAGGTGAGTGCCGCCGTCGGGCGTCAGCGGTTGTCCTGCCCAGCAGCGTGGGGAACTTGACGGCGCACCCGGCACGGACTAAACAATAAGTAACCTTAGTAATCGTTACCGTCCAGCACGCGGAGGAATTGCCATGAGTGAAAAGCCGGGTAACCAGACGCCGGACACCCCCAATGTCAGTGAGACCGAACTTCGGAAAATGAAGGTGGACGAGCTGCGCCAGGAGGCCCGGGACGAGAACATCAGCGGAACCTCGGACATGCGCAAGGAAGAGCTGGTGCAGGAGGTCGCCAACGCCCGTTCCCAGGGCGAAAACTCCCAGGGCGGGGGAGATAACGACGGCGGTGCTGACGCCGGCGATCTGGGTGCCGGACCGGAAGGCGGTAAAATCCGCCACGGAGATGCGTCCTCCAGCTCGCTGAAGTACTCGCAGGAAGTCACCTCCACCGAGGATGAGCCGGAACGCGAAGGCCGCAGCCTGGCCACGACCCACCACGAGGTCATCAGGCAGTGGGCCGAGGAACGCGGCGGAACCCCTGCCACCGTCGAGGGCACCGAACATGGCGATCACCTGGGCGTGCTGCGGATTGATTTCGGCGGCAACGACAGCAACCTGCGGCACGTCAGCTGGGAAGAATGGTTCAAGACGTTTGATGACCGCGGCCTGAATTTCATCTACCAGGAACAGCGCACGGACGGAACACAGTCCAACTTCTTCCGGCTGGAAAACCCGGAACGTGAAGACGCGTAGGGGCGCCGGGGGCCTCCTGCCAGGGCTGCTCGCCATGGTGGTTCTGTCCGGCTGCGCCCCCGAGGGAACGGCCTCCACGGGTGCGGCCGAAGCGTTTCACCGTGCCGTGTCCGGCTCCGACATGACCGCGGCCTGTGCATTGCTGCAGCCCCACACCCGGGAGGAGACGGCCCGTTCCAGTGACGACGGCAGCTGCGAGAGCCAGCTGCAGAAGGCGAAGCTGACGGACCCCGGGAAAGTGCTCCGCACCGAGCAGTACGGCCAGGACGCTTTTGTCCAGTTCGAGAACGACGCCGTCTTCCTGGCCGTCTCCGGCGGGGGCTGGAAGGTCACAGCCGCGGGCTGCCGGCCCAACGGGGAAGAGGCGCCCTATACCTGTGAAGTGGGCGGCAACTGACATGCGCTGGAGCTTCACCCTGTACCTGGTCCTGATCTTCGGCGGCCTGCTCTATATGGCCGTCGTTGGCCTGATGCACGGATAGGCGGACTGTGAAAAAAGCATTGAGAAACAACGGCCTCAGCCTGTTCTTCGGCCTGATATTCCTCCTCGCCCTGCTGGGGCAGGCCATCACCGGCCATGCCCTCTACAACGAGGAACAGCTCAGCTCCGGGCTGGAGCAAATCAGCTTCGCCCAGTACCTGGTGTCGTCCAATTTTGCCGTGGACGTCTCGGAAAACTGGCAGTCCGAATATCTGCAGTTCCTGCTGTACATCTTCGCCACGATCTGGCTGGTCCAAAAGGGATCCCCGGAGTCCAAGGAGCTGAACCAGCCCGGCCCCGAGTCAGACAAAGATCAGCTCGTGGGCGAGTTCAGCAACGCCAAGTCACCGAAGTGGGCGCGCGTCACAGACTGGCGGCAGACCGTGTACTCCAACTCGCTGGGAATGACGATGGGACTCATCTTCGTCCTGTCCTGGCTGGTGCAGTCGATTGCGGGGAACAGCAACTACAACCAGGAGCAGATCCAAAACTTCCAGCAGCCGGTTAGCTGGACGGAGTACATCGTCTCGCCCGAATTCTGGAACCGCACACTGCAGAACTGGCAGTCCGAGTTCCTGGCCGTCGGATCCATGGTTGTCCTGTCGATCTACCTCCGCCAGCGCGGTTCACCCGAGTCCAAGCCCGTGGGCTGCTCGCACGACGACACGGGCACCACCGGCTAGCCCCGACTCACAGGCCGCATCCCGGCGCAGGGTGCAGCCAGGGCTCACAGGCCGTCGACGGCCCAGCCCTCCTGGTAGTCCGGATGGTCCTTGTAAACAGCGGCAAGGGCCATCAGGACGTATTCGCTGGTGCCGCCGATGGCGGTGGGCACGTCGGTCACCAGCGGCACGTTGTCCAGGATCTTCCGTTTGGCCGCGCATTCGGACAGCACCCGCCCCGGGTTGAACCACCCGACGACGGGCCCCGCGGCGCCTTCCGTCTCCAGTCCCCGCCGGGCGTCCGCCTCTTCCTCGGCGATCCGTGCTTCCAGGAAATCGATCAGGTCGGCCATATGAAGTCCTCAAGTTCCTCGTGGGTGTGGATGGTGTCCGTGGTCTGGACCGTAGGCGGCATCGTCGTGTCAGGCTTCCTCCTTCGGGCGGTGCCGTTTCTCCGGGGCGAGCGGAACAACAACCACCGGCCGGGTCTGCCGGTGGGTAAGGTGCACGGCGACGGAGCCGAGCAGCAACTGTTCCAGCCGGGCGCCCACCCTTCCCTCGCGGGTCCCCACCACGATGACCGACGCGTCCGCCGAATCCGCCAGCCGGGCAAGTGCCCGCGCCGGTTCCCCGACCAGGGTCAGCAGCGACCAGCGGATCCCTGCCTTGCCGAGGACACCCTGAAGGTGTTGCCGAAGCTGGGCGCTGGTCTGCTCGACGTCGTCAACGGTTCCTTCCGGTGCCGCCGACTGGAGGAGGTCCTGGTCGTCCCGCTCGTTGCTGAGGTAGGACGTGATGTCCACATAGGCACAGATGAGCTTGACGTTCAGGGAGTAAGCCAGCCGTGCGGCATTTTGCACGACGGCGGGCGGCTGGCCGGGCACGACGCCCGCCACCACAGGGCCGGTGATGCGCCGGGGAACGAATTCGCTCTCCCTGCCAGGGAGGCCGGCCTTCTTTGCTGGCTCATTCATGAGTGCTGCCATTCCACGCTGTCCTCACGGCAGTTCGGGGTGACTCTCATTTGCCAGCCTAATACGACGCACTGGCACTGGCAGGCAAGCTGATGGAGGATGGGCGCATGGCGGAACGCCGAGGTCGCACGCAAGTTGCCGTTGCCGGCTGGCTCTTCGGGGCGGTCACCGCTGTCCTGGGCCTGATGGTCCATGCTGTGACCGGACATCCGGTACCGGCGGCGCCGATCGTCGTGGCCACCGCCGCACTGCTGGGCCTGGCCGGGGCCGCCGTGGCCCGCCTCAGTGTTCCGGGCTGGGCACTGCTGGTGCTGACCGCTGCGGGACAGCAGATTATCCACTGGGTGTTCGCGTTCTTCTCCAATCCGCTGGCCACCGCCATGGAAGAGGGCCACGGACATGCCTCCGTCCAGTTCGCCGGGCCCGGCCTCCTGCTGGCCGGCGTGGCCAGCCAGCCGCTGCATGTGATGCTGTACGCCCACGCCGCGGCGGCCCTGCTCGCGTTTTGGCTGGTCCAGCGGCTGAAAGCCCGGGTTCCGGAGGGCGCACCACAGTCCTGACGGAACAGCAGGCAGGCCACGTGTTAAGTTGAATCGGTGGGACAGACCTGTCCCGCGCACCAGCCTGGGAGAGCCAATACGTGGAATCGTCGTCGCCAGTCCGCATCCTGACCGTCTGCACGGGCAACATCTGCCGCTCCCCCGTGGCTGAACGCCTGCTCCAGGCGGGCCTGGACCAGGTGCTTCCCGGCGGCTTTGAAGTGCGCAGCGCCGGAACCCGCGCCTTGGTGGGCGAACCCGTCCAGCCGCTCTCCGCGGACATCATCCACACCTTCGGCGGCACCGCGGAGGGCTTCGCGGCGCGCCAGCTCTCGGGCAAGATCCTCCGCGATGTGGACCTGGTCCTCACCATGACTTCCGGCCACCGAGGGGAGGTGCTCCAGCAGGACGCCTCGCTGCTGAAGCGCACCTTCACCATCCGCGAGTTCGCCAGGATGCTCGATGTCCTGGAGGAGCGGGAAGGCCAGGCACCCCCGGCAGCTGGCCTGAACGGTGAGCGGCTCGCCGCCAACGCAAGGCTCTGGCGCAAGCTTCCAGCCCGGGCGGCGTCGGTCCGGCACCTCGCCCTGGCGCCGGACGCAGCGGACAACGACGTCGTCGACCCCTACCGCCGCAGCGCAGATTACTACCGGCAGATGGAAGACGAGCTGGCTCCGGCGATCATCTCGATCCTGCGCTTCGCCCGGCTGAACGCCCCCGCTTAAACCGAGGCGCCGCCGTCGTTCTCACGGACGATTTTTGGTGATACCGTCCGATCATGAAATCCCGGAACAGTCCGGGGGCCGGGGACGACGGCGACCCCGCTCCGGGTGCCAACGGCGGCACCAAACCCAAGCGGACCGTACGCAACGTAATTCTGGCAGCGCTGCTCGGGATTGCCCTGGTGGCGGGCGGCTTCCTGTTCAGCCTGGCCCAGATCTGGAACACCCAGACCGCCAAGACGGAGATCAGCGCGGCTCCGCAGAGCCCCGCCGAGACAGCGACAGGAAAGCCCACGCCGTCACCCAGCAAGAAGCCTGCGCCCAAACCCGTAAAACCGCCGCCGCCGGCCAAGCTGCCCATGAACATCCTGCTGATCGGCAGCGACCACCGCAAAGGTGATCCCCCCGCACCCAGCGGGCTGCCCAACCAGCGCGCGGACGTCCTCATGCTGGTGCACCTGGCGGCCGACGGGAAGCACGCCTACGGCATTTCGATGATGCGCGACCTCTGGGTTCCCATCCCCGGATACGGCGAAGCCAAGATCAACTCCGCGCTCGAGCAGGGCGGCATGCCGCTTGCCGTGCGGACCGTGGAGTCGCTGTTCGGGCAGAAGATCCAGCACGCAGTCATGATCGATTTCGAGGGCTTCAGGGGCATCACCGAAGCGCTGGGCGGCGTGGAAGTGGACAATCCGGTGGAGTTCACCGCCAGCTTCGACACGCACCAGCATTTCCCGGCCGGAGTCATCAAGCTGCAGGGCCAGCGCGCCCTCGAGTTCGTCCGCGAGCGCTACTCGTTCGCCGACGGCGACTTTCACCGTGTATCGAACCAGCAGCTGTTCCTGCGTTCCACCCTGGCCAAGCTGCTTTCCGCCCGCACCCTGACCAACCCGGTGACGCTGTACAGGCTGGTCAATACCGCGTCGAAGTACATCACGGTGGACAAGGGGCTGAATGCGACCGGGCTGGCCAGCCTCGTGTACAGCCTGCGGAATGTCCGGATGCAGGACGCGGTATTCTTTACGCTTCCGACGGCGGGATTCGGCACCAGCACCGACGGGCAGTCGATTATCCTGCCGGACTACGGGGCCACCGCCGCCGTCGGCGCCGCCCTGGGGAAAGACCGGCTGGGGCAGTACGCCGCGACGCTGGGGAAGTGATGCTCTGCAAGTGCCGATCGTGAGGGGTAGCCGTTGAGAAAGCTGATCTGGGTCATCGCCATTGTGGCGGTGGTGTTCTTCATCGTGGGCGCCGTGGTGAAGGCGGTGGCCTTCCTGCTCTGGGTGGCGCCTGTGCTCCTGCTGGCCGCCCTGCTGGTGTTCTTCGTCAACCGTTCGGGCGGCAAACGCATCCCCTAAACGCGTCCTCACTTTCTGCCGCCTTTCCCCGAACGCGTCCTCACCTCCCGTCGCCTTATTCCAGACGCGTCCTCACCTCCCGTCGCCTTATTCCAGACGCGTCCTCACCTTCCGTCGCCCTATTCCAGACGCGTCCTCACCTCCTGCCGCCTTTTTCGCAACGCGTCCCGCACAGGTGATGGAGCGTTACCCATTTGGCGGCAGGACGTGAGGGAGCGTTTGGCTCCGGGCAGCGAAACCTGAGGACGCGTCGGGTGGAGGGGCGGGCGATTACTCTGCCGGGATTGCGGGTACGGCACAGGTAACGTGAAAATCCGCAGGCCTAGCTGGAACGGGAGTGCATATCGTGGGACAGAACGGAACCTCAGCTGACGGAACGCACAAGGATGCCCCGGTGCCCGCCGCCTGGACCGCCGGCGCCGTGGAGCTCATCCTGATCAGGCACGGCGAAAGCCAGGGCAACGTGGCGGCCACCGATGCCACGGTCTCGGGCGCGGAAGTGATACCCGTCCCCGCCCGGGATGCCGACGTCGAGCTTTCCTCCACAGGGCGGGAGCAGGTGACGGCCCTGGGCCGCGCCCTGGCGGCGGTCCCCGAGGACCGGCGGCCCGACGTCGTCATCTCCTCCCCCTACATGCGTGCCTACCAGACTGCCGAGATCGCCGTGGAGACGGCGGGCTGGTCCATCCCCGTCCGCTCGGATGAGCGCCTCCGCGACCGTGAGCTGGGCATCCTGGACATGCTCACGGCATTTGGTGTGGAAACCCGGCTTCCCGAGGAGGCAGAACGACGGCGGTGGCTCGGCAAGTTCTATTACCGGCCGCCGGGCGGGGAATCGTGGGCGGACGTGGCGCTGCGGCTCCGTTCGGTGATCGGCGAACTGAATGCGCTGGGCAGCGGCCACCGGGTCATGCTGGTGTGCCATGACGCCGTCGTCATGCTGTTCCGGTACATCCTGGAGGGCATGTCCGAGCGGGAGCTCCTCGACGTGGCTGTCAGCAACCCGGTCCTGAACGCCTCCCTGACCCGTTATGTGCGGCCGGAGGGCGTCGGACCGTGGACACTGGAAAGCTTCAATGTGGCCGACCACCTCATGAAGCAGGGCGTCGAAGTGACCGAACACGCCGGGGACGCCGATGTCCACCCGCGCTGAGTCCTCCGGCACTGCCGCCAGGAAGTCCGCTGCCAACGCCGGCACGCTGATCACTCCGACGCTCCTGCGGAACTGGCCGCTGCCTTCGGCCGGCGCGGACAAGTACTCCCGCGGCGCGGTCCTGGTGGTCGGCGGCGGCCGGCGTACCCCGGGGGCGGTTTTGCTCGCCGGGACGGCCGCCCTTCGCGCCGGGGCGGGCCGGGTGACCTTGGCGGTGGCGGAATCGGTGGCGGTGCAGCTGGCCGTCACGCTGCCCGAGGCCGGGGTGATCGGCCTGCCCGAAGCAGCGGGCGGCTCGGTGGGCGACGCCGGGCTCAAGGACCTGCTCGAGGATTATGATTCTGCGGATGTGGTGCTGATCGGCCCGGGGCTGGATGACATCGGGCAGACCGAGGCGCTGCTCCGGGGTCTGCTGAAGCATGACGCCTCCCGCGAGTCCGGTGATGCTCCTACCCTGGTGCTCGATGCCTACGCCCTGGGTGCCCTCCCCCGGCTGGCCGATAAGCTCAGCCCGTGGGCCGGCCGGCTGATCCTCACGCCGAACCCCACCGAAGCGGGAATCCTGCTGGACCACAGTGCCGACGATTTGGCGGCCGACACCCTCGAAATCGCCGGAAAGTACGGGGCGGTGGTCAGCTGCCAAGGCGTCATCGCTTCGCCATCCGCGGCCGGCACGTCCGGTGCCGGAAATTCCGACGGCGGCCCTTCCGACGGCGGCACCCCGGACGGTGCCTCCCTGGACGGCGCCTCCCCCACCACCGGGGAGCACTGGGAAATCACCACCGGCTACGGCGGGTTGGGGACTTCCGGCAGCGGCGACATCCTGGCCGGTGCTATCGCCGGGCTCCGGGCGAGGGGAACCAGCAACGCGCAGGCTGCCTGCTGGGGCACCCACCTGCACGCGGCGGCAGGCGACAGGCTGGCCAGCCGCGTGGGCAGCCTCGGTTATCTGGCGAGGGAACTTGCCGACGAACTGCCGGCGCTCATGATGGAACTGGCCACGTAAGAAGAACGACCAGCGTTACTTCATCGACTTCAGGATGGACCGCAGTGCGGCGGCGGCCCTGGTGGCTGCGGCCTGCGGCTCGGCGCGGCCCGCTGCGACGTCGCTGACAGCCTTGGCTATCGGCAGCTCGGCCATCGCGGCGCCGGCGAGTTCGCTGTGCCCCTGGACGATCCCCCAGTGCTTCAGGTCGCCGGACCCCTGCAGCAGGGTGGAGAGAACGTCCTGGGCATAGACGCTGTTGAACCGTTCGGAGCGGCCGGCTGTCACGGGAGTGGACATCCAGGCATCGGCGTATTCAGTGGGCTTTGCGGTGCTGCCCCTGCGCACCGGAACGCGCTCCTCCGGGGCAACGGCGAGCCAGTTGGCGTAGCCGTCGGAAAGGAAGTACTCCACGAAGCGGCGGGCCGGTTCGCTGTCCGAATCAGCCGTCACGGTCCACGAGATCACGTCGCCGAAGTGGGCCGGCAGTTGCCCGTCCGGGCCCTGAAGACCGGCCACCACTCCGGTGTTCCGCGCCAGGAACAGAGGGTCCTTGATGCATTCGGGGCAGCTGGGACGGGCATCGGTCCGCGTCCCGGCCAGCTCATCCAGCATGTGGGTCGGCCAGATGGCCATGGCGGCTTTGCCGGCGAAATAGGCGGACCGGACTGAGTCAACGTCCTGGATGCCTGGCACGGAATAGTTCCTGAGCACGTCGCGGTAGAAGCCGAGGGCCGCAACGCACGGGGGACTGTCGAACGTGATGCTTCCCTTGCCATCCACCATCTCGCAGCCGTTGGCCAAGGCAATGTCCTCAAAGGACTGCTGCGTGAAAGCCTGGCCCGTCTTGTTGGCCGCGACGATTCCTGCTCTGCCCGGGGAATCCAGCTTCCTCGCCGCGGCAACGATGTCCGCGTACGTCCGGGGCGCCGCTAGCCCGGCCGTTGCGAAGAGGTCCTTGCGGTAATAGACCAGCTGATGCCAGGCGGCCCCCGGAATGGCCAACTGCTGGCCGTTGTCACGCGTCAGCTCGAGCGCCCTGGCTTCCCACGTCTGCTCACCAAGGCTTTGCACTATGGCCGCGTTGGTCTTGTAGTCGATATGGCCGGATGCCGCCAGGGTCCGGACCTGTCCCAACGTCAGGGCGTTCATCACGTCCGGAAGGTCGCCGGAGGCGGCCGAAGAAGTCAGCACCTGGCTGAAACGGTGCGGCGGAACACCCACAAGGTCGGCCTTCACGCCGGTGGCAGCAGTGAAATTCTCCATGACGACGCGAAGCTTGGCCATGCGGTCCGGGAGCGTCTCGGTGGTCCAGACGGTGATGTTGTGGTGGTCGACGTCGGGGGCGGCCGCGGGAGGCTGGCCGCTGCCGGGCGTGCATCCCGCCAGCAAAGCCGCCGCCATGGCAACTACCGCGAGGACGCCCGCCCTGACCTGGCCTCTGGTCCCGTTCACCTGGCGCTCCTGCCATGCCTTGTCCGCAACACGGACCACGCAGGACGCAAACCCTGCGCACACCTGGGAGACCTGTGTTATTAGCGTAGCCACTTGGTGCCCGGCTGTCAGCACGCCTCGGCCCCAGCACATGGGGGCACAATGAAGGGACGGCCCCCGCTCACTGAGCAGGAGGCCGTCCGCGGAAGGATCCGGATGCTGCTGCCGTGCGCTGACTGGCGCGGTGGCGTGCTCCCGGGCTAACCGCCCCTTCTGGCAGCCATATTGAAGCCCCGGGTCCTCCCGTTTCCCGCCAGCCGCATCGGCTGGCTGTAGATGTTTTATAGCACCGGACCCACCCCGCCACAAGGGTCCCGCCGCGGGCATTTTCCGCTCGGAAAGCGGCGCCGTTTTAGCAGGAAAACAGGGCGCACGACGGCGGGGCGGCCGGCTGCTCCGGCGGCTTCCCCGCCAGCTGGGGGTGCTATTGCTAGGCCCGTCAGGCCGGGAGTATTTTAAGCGTGGGATTGAGCTCAAGCAGCAGGGCGCCGATGCCCCCTAACCAGGAGCGCGTCAATGACGACTATCTTCAACGCCCACCTGCCCGGCGAAGCGCAGCGGCCCTCCGGCGATCCCCTGTGGTGCTCCCAGTGCCAGACGGATGAACACCTGATCGTCGAATCGATTGAAGCCCTCCATCCCCCTCAGGACGGCATGGTCGACGTGTCCTATACCTGCATCGAATGCGACAACTTCTACGCCCACCCCGCCGGCGTCCATGATGTGGCAGGTGTGCTGAACCGCCACGGCCAAATGATGGGCGTGCTGCAGTTCGGCGGCGAGTACTTCCACTGCGGAACCCCGATGGCTTCACTCAGCGTCGGTACCAGCAGCATCTACGGCTCCGAGGCCGGCCGCTTCCCCACCATCCACGACGTGCACCTGCCCACCCGGCTGCTCCGCTGCGTCTGCGGGTTCCAAATGGAAGTGCCGGACTGACCCCGAAACCCCCGAGTTTTTGTACAGATAATGGGCGCTGAAGGGCACTTTGGGGCCATTATCTGTACAAAAACTCGGGAGGGAAGGGCCGACCGGCTGGGAGCGGCGGCAGCCCGCCGTCGTACATGAACCACAAGCGCATGAACCACAAGCGCACACGAACCAACGTGAGGAGAACACCGATGTCCATCCTGGCACGCGACATTATGACGGGTGGGGCCGAATGCATCGGCGTCAACGAGACTCTTGAACAGGCGGCCAGGAAGATGAAGGACCTGGACGTCGGATCCCTCCCGATCTGCGGCGAGGACAACCGGCTCAAGGGGATGCTCACGGATCGTGACATCGTGATCCGCTGCCTTGCCGACGGCGGCGACCCCAGAAGCACCACGGCGGGCGAGCTGGCCGAAGGGAAGCCGGTGACCATCGGCGCCGACGACACGATTGAGGAAGCCATCAGGACCATGCAGCAGCACCAGGTCCGCAGGCTGCCCGTGATCGACGGACACGATCTGATCGGGATGCTCAGCCAGGCCGACATTGCCAGGAACTACCCGGAGGACCGGGTGGGCGAACTCGTGGAGTTCATTTCCTACTGATGCGTTCCGGCGGAGACTCGGGTTCAGCCGGCTCCGTGGGCGAAATCTGGGCATCGGGATACACCTGCTCCGGGCGGTCGCCGTAATAGCGGGCCAGCCAGCGGCAGAGTCCGTCCAAGCCCGGAAACAGCACGCGTTCGGTGACGTTCGCCTGGTCCAGATGGTTGCGGATGGCCCACTTCAGCTCCGCCGGGAACACCACTTTCCGGTACAGCTCGGGATGCTCCGCCAGCCAGTCCGCAAGCGACGCCTCCGGATCCGTCATGATCGAGAACACGGCCGACTGGTTGACGATCCGGTCGTCCAGCGAAGGCGGTTCGAAGAACAGCGGAACTCCGCCGCCGTCGTCGGACCGGTACTCATCAAAGCCTTCCAGCGTCCCTGCGGCGGCCGTGAGGATTTCGGTGGTGAACAGGCCATGGCCGAGCGGCTCCACGTGCGTCCGCAGGCCGGACGGGAGCAGCTCGTGCGCCGCCACGTAGTCGACGCACCAGACCACGCCGGGACGGCCGTAGCCCCGCGGGTTCGAGGTGGCAAAGTGCAGCGCGACGTACGGGGAAAACGTCCAGTCGAGCAGGCGTGTGGGCAGCCCGTGATGCTGCGCCACGCTCAGCCAGTTCCACAGCGAATCCCCCGGGGTGGCGTTGCGGTGGGCGTACTTCTTGAAGTTGCGCAGCAGATGCTGCTCCAGCCCGCTGGCGGCTTCGGCCTGCAGCCGGGCCAGGCCGGTTTCCAGGGGATAGTCGTCAGATGAGAGGCCGCGGTACGCGATGTTAATGCGGTACTTCGCCTCAGAGGGCTGCCACTGGTCCTGCGTCAGGGCATAGATCAGCTCCTGGAGATCTCCAACCTGGACTTCCTGCCCGTTTGCCATGGGACCGCCTCTTGGACCGGCATCAACAAATAGCTAAGGATACTTATCTTTCGATACTAATCATGCTTACTATATTCATGCCAGCACGGGACAACCGCAGGAGAACCTATGCGCAGACTGCTTGCTACTCTCACCGCACTAATCGCCCTCGCCGGCGCCGGGCTTTCCCTCGCCGTGCCGTCATTCGCGTACCCGCCGGCTTCATCGGCAGCGTCCGCCGGCCCTGCAGTCAGCCGCGTGCCGGTGCAGGCCGGCGCGTCCGTTGCGGCCGGAACGCCCGCGCCCACCGGCACGTCGTCCCCGTCCGCCACCCCGTCCGAGCCTCCCGCCAACCCAGGCACGGGAGAACCGGAAGAGTCGGAGACCAACCGCCTCGAGTACGCCCCGTACGTTATCGCGGCGGTCCTGATCATCACTCTCCTCATCGTTTTCATCTGGCGACGCCGCCGCGGCAACAAGACCGTGGTCTGAGCGCCTCCGGAAACGCCTAGAGGAGGATCCACGGCCCCGCCAAGGGCCATTAGCCGGCAAACCTTTTGCGGGGGTGCCGCAGGCGCTATCCTGATGCCGTCGGTTCTGTGAACCGCTCACGGTCCGGCCGGCACCCTCGCCCCAACAGGGGCGTCGAAGCGCGATGCCGGGGAGTGGCAGACGATGACCGCATATCAGCAGCCCACAAGCACCACCGCCACCGAGGTTCCAACGGTGGTGCCCCACCGTAAGGGCAACATGGTGGTCAGGTGGGTCACCACCACGGACCACAAAACCATCGGGTACCTGTACCTGATCACCTCCTTCATCTTCTTCTGCTTCGGCGGCGTGATGGCCCTGCTCATCCGCGCCGAACTTTTTGAGCCGGGCATGCAGGTCCTGGTGACAAAAGAGCAGTACAACCAGATGTTCACCATGCATGGCACCGTCATGCTGCTGATGTTTGCCACCCCCCTGTTCGCCGGATTCACCAACGTGATCATGCCGCTGCAGATCGGCGCACCGGACGTGGCGTTTCCCCGACTAAACGCGCTGGCCTACTGGTTCTTCCTGTTCGGCTCCACCATCGCCGTTTCCGGCTTCATCACGCCGCAGGGATCCGCCTCCTTCGGCTGGACCGTGTACGCGCCCCTCAACAACACCACGTTCACACCGGGCATCGGCGGTGACCTATGGGTCTTCGGCCTTGCGCTCTCCGGCTTTGGTACCATCCTGGGCGCGGTCAACTTCATCACCACCATCATCTGCATGCGTGCGCCCGGAATGACCATGTGGCGCATGCCGATCTTCACCTGGAACACCCTCATCACCTCGGTGCTGGTGCTGATGGCTTTCCCGCCGCTGGCCGCCGCGCTGTTTGCTGTCGGCGCTGACCGGCGATTCGGTGCCCACATCTACGATCCCGAGAACGGCGGGGCACTGCTGTTCCAGCATCTGTTCTGGTTCTTCGGCCACCCCGAGGTGTACATCATCGCCCTGCCGTTCTTCGGCATCGTGTCCGAGATCTTCCCGGTCTTCAGCCGCAAGCCGATCTTTGGCTACAAGGGCCTGGTGTACGCGACCATCGCGATTGCCGCCCTGTCGGCCACAGTCTGGGCGCACCACATGTACGTGACCGGATCGGTCCTGCTTCCATTCTTCGCACTCATGACCATGTTCATCGCGGTCCCCACCGGCGTGAAATTCTTCAACTGGATCGGCACCATGTGGGGCGGCTCGCTCACCTTTGAAACCCCCATGCTGTGGAGCATCGGCTTCCTCATCACGTTCCTCTTCGGCGGCCTGACCGGCATCATCCTGGCCTCCCCGCCGCTGGACTTCCACGTCTCCGACTCCTACTTCGTGGTGGCCCACTTCCACTACGTGGTGTTCGGCACCGTGGTGTTTGCGATGTTCGCCGGCTTCTACTTCTGGTGGCCGAAGTGGACCGGCAAGATGCTCAACGAGCGCCTCGGCAAGATCCACTTCTGGATGCTGCTCGTCGGCTTCCACGGCACCTTCCTGATCCAGCACTGGCTCGGCGTTGAAGGCATGCCCCGCCGCTACGCCGACTACATGCCGCAGGACAACTTCACGGCCATGAACCAGTTCTCCACCTTTGGCTCCTTCCTGCTGGGCGCCTCACTGATTCCGTTCTTCTGGAACGTCTTCATCACAGCCCGCAGCAAGCAGAAAGTGGAGGTGGACGACCCCTGGGGCTTTGGGGCTTCCCTCGAATGGGCCACGTCCTGTCCGCCGCCGCGGCACAACTTCACCTCCCTGCCGCGGATCCGCTCGGAACGCCCCGCACTGGATCTGCACCATCCCGAGCTGCGAGTCCGCGAACACGACGCGGTGCATACCCCGGCTGCCGACGTTCTGGGCGCGGCGGACATCGGCGAGCGCGACGTCAGGAACCCGAACCCGGACGAGTAACGGAAACCCTGCACACACTAAAGGCCCCGGACTCCAGTGGAGTCCAGGGCCTTTAGTGTTGTGTCTGGTCCCTAGGCAGCCGCGGCGACCGCGAAGCGGCCCGCCTTGGCAGCCATTCCGGCGTCGGCCGGAGCCAGGACGCGGACGTTGCATTCAGACTGCTGCGGATCGATGGAACGCGGCAGGTGGTGGGTTTTGGAGCATTCCCGCAGCTGTTCAAGTGCGACGGGCTCCACGCGGGCGTGGCTGACATCGACGACGAGCTGCAGACCCTGACGGAGGTGGTTCGCGCGCTTCATAACGACGTAAAGAGCCTGGATGCTTTGGGCGGTTACGTGACCCTGGGCGGCGACCTGTGCCTCACCGCAGTCGAGGTCAACGCGGACCAGTACCTTGAGCTTCTGGTTCAAAAAACTTCTCCCCTCTGGCGCGGCCGCGACGCTGCGACCAGATACAACCCTAGCGTGCATGTGACTCAGGTAACAGGAAAATTCCAAATGTTGCAGAAATGGGACTTTCACAACTCCAGCAGCCCGGGCGGGGACGTACTCTTTGGTGCGCAGGCACGCAAATGGTCCCGGGACGCGCGGATGAGGGCGTCCCGGGACCATTTGCGCGTCCTTGAAATTAACTCCTGGTCGGGTCAGGACGCAGCGGTTCGGGGCCGGGGTCAGGGACCGGCAGCGGGCCCGGCGGTTCCGGCGCGGGAACAGGGTTCGGCGGTGCGGGGCGGGACGGGTCCGGCCGCATGGGGTCAGGACCGGGTTCCGGCGGGAACGGCTCTGGTTCGTGGACTGGCGGGATGGTCATGCTTCCCCCTCGAAGGCTCTTGTGGGTTCCTTATTGCTGACGCGTGTTCAGGATACGCCCGGCGCCGGAGCGGGGACAGGGCTCCGCCAGCGGTCCATGAAGCGTCAAAAGGCGGCTCTCCCCCGGTAGCGAACGGCGGCCCAAATGTCAGGGCGGCTCTATATATTGAGGGAATGAGCCACACTCCCCTGCAGCAAGCCGCAAGCCCCTCCGCCGCTTCCACGCCCGTGCCGCCCGCCGCCAAGCGGGTGCCCACCGAGCGCACGCACCACGGGGACACCTTCGTGGATCCTTACGAATGGCTGCGGGACAAGGAGTCCGAGGAGGTCGTGGCGCACCTGAAGGCAGAAAACGCCTACCAGGAGGCCCTCACCGCGCACCAGGAACCGCTGCGCGAGGCCATCTTCCAGGAGATCAAGGGCCGGACCAAGGAAACAGACCTGTCCGTCCCCAACCGCAAGGACGGCTGGTGGTACTTCAGCCGGTCCGTGGAAGGCAAGGAGTACGGCATCCAGTGCCGGGTCCGCGCCCGGAACACAGGCGACCCGGTGGCTGACTGGACGCCGCCGGCCGTCGAGGCCGGCGTCGAAATCCCGGGCGAGGAAGTCCTGCTGGACGGCAACGTCGAGGCCGAAGGCAAGCCCTTCTTCTCGGTGGGCGGCACGGCCGTCACCATCGATGGAAACCTCTACGCCTATGCCGTGGACAACGCGGGCGACGAACGCTTCACGCTGCGGATCAAGGACCTGCGGACCGGCGAACTGCTGCCGGACGTCATCGAGAACATCTTCTACGGGGTGTCCTTCTCCCCCGACGGCACCCGCATTTTCTATACGGTGGTGGACGACTCCTGGCGGCCCTACCAGGTCAAGTCCCATGTCCTGGGCACTCCGGTAGCCGAGGATGTGGTGATTTACCAGGAGGACGACGCCGCCATGTGGCTGGGCTTTGAGCTCTCCGCGGACCGGCGCCACCTCGTGCTGGGCATCGGCTGCTCCGAGTACAGCGAAACGCGCCTGATGCGGTTTGATGACCCCGAAGGCGCCCTGACCACGGTCGTTTCCCGCAACGAACGCGTGCTCTATGAGGCCGAACCCTTCCTGCTCGAGGGCCCGGACGGGCAGAAAACCGAACGCATCCTCATCACCCACAACCGGAACGCCGTGAACTCAATGGTCTCGCTGGTGGACCCGGCCGAGCTGGCCAAGCCGCTGTCCGAGCAGCACTGGACCACCGTCGTCGCGCATTCCGACGACGTCCGGGTCAACGGCGCGGGGGTCACCGCCACCCACCTCGTGGTCTCCATCCGGAAGGACACCATCGAGCGCGTCCAGGTGATGTCGCTGTCCGGGCTGGGAACCGCTTCGCAGCAGGCTCCCGTGGAACCGGCGTTTGACGAGGAGCTGTATACCGCTGGCGTTGGCGGTTCCGACCATGAGGCTCCCGTGATCCGGCTGGGCTACACGTCCTACTTCACGCCGTCGCGCGTGTACGACTTTGTCCTGCCCACCGCGGAGCAGCCGGCCGGTGAACTGCTGCTCCGCAAGGAAAGCCCCGTCCTGGGCGGCTACGACTCCGCGGACTACGTGGCCACCCGCGAATGGGCCATGGCACCAGACGGCACCCGTGTCCCCCTGTCGGTCTTGCGGCACAGGTCCGTCAGCCGGGACTCGACGGCGGCCGGCCTGGTCTACGGCTACGGGTCGTACGAGCTCAGCATGGACCCGGGCTTCGGGATCGCCCGGCTGTCGCTGCTGGACCGCGGAATCGTGTTCGTCATTGCCCACATCCGGGGCGGCGGCGAGCTCGGCCGGCACTGGTACGAGGACGGCAAGAAGCTCAGCAAGAAAAACACGTTCACGGACTTCATCGCAGCCACCGACTGGCTGGCGCAGTCCGGGTGGGTGGCGCCGGACCGGATTGCCGCGCTGGGCGGGTCCGCCGGCGGGCTGCTCATGGGCGCCGTGGCCAACCTCGCCCCGGAGAAGTATGCCGCCGTGGTGGCCCAGGTTCCGTTCGTGGACCCGCTCACCAGCATCCTGGACCCGGAGCTGCCGCTGTCCGCCCTCGAATGGGAGGAATGGGGCAACCCGATCACCGACCCCGAGGTGTACCGCTACATGAAGTCGTACACGCCCTACGAGAACGTCCGAGAGGTGGCCTACCCGAAAATCGCTGCGGTCACGTCCTTCAACGACACCCGGGTGCTCTACGTGGAGCCGGCCAAGTGGGTGCAGGAGCTGCGCAACAAGACCACCGGCAGCGAGCCCATCCTCATGAAGATCGAGATGGACGGCGGCCACGGCGGCGCCTCGGGCCGGTACGTGCAGTGGCGGGAGCGGGCCTGGGACTACGGTTTCATCGCGGATGCGTTGGGTGCCACGGAACTCCTGCCCGGCGCCGGGCTCAAATAACCCATCGGTTGCTCCGTAAGTGCCCTTTTGAGGGCCCAGAAAGGCATCTACGGAGCAATGGATGAGGATTTCGCGGCCGTTCACCTGCACGTCAGTGTTTTCAGAAAATAGTAATCCTGCTTACTATTATCGGGCGTAAGGGCTCGGTGCACCTGTCCGCTGGGGGTGGGGAATCCGGGGCCGGAACTGGAGCACAGCGTGAGCAATGAACAGGGATTGACGCCGCTTTCCGACGACGAACTGAACGCCCAGGCGGGGACCGCCCTGCCGGACAAGGAAGTCGCGTCGGTACTGGACCTGAACGCAGACCTCGACCTGGACATCGGAGCGGCGGCCCCGATCGACCTGGCCGTCGCAGCCAATGCGAACGTGGCCGCCCCGATCGATGCGGCGGCGTCCGCGAACATTCTGTCCGCGGGTTCCGAGTCGCAGGCGCTGGCGGACCAGGGCGTCATCATTGAGCAGGGAATCACCGCCGACGCCGCCGCAGACTCCGCCCAGGACAGCACCATCACGCAGGGTGCCGAGGCAGACGGCGGAACTGTCGACGGCGGCACGCCGGATGGCACGTCGGGCTCCGTTGTCGACGGCGGCACGACCGAGGGCGGCACGCTTCCGGATGGAACGCTCCCGGACGGCACGCTCCCGGACGGCACGCTCTCGGACGGAACGCTCCCGGACGCGGGAGTAGGCGCCCTTCCTGTGGACCCGGCCGCGGCCCTCGATGGCGATCTCCTCAACGTGAACGTGGACCTCAATGCCGACGCCGACATCGCCGCCCCGATCAACGGCGCCGTGGCCGCAAACGCCAACGTTGCCGCACCCATCGACGCTGCAGTTGCGGCCAACATCGCCTCGATCGACAGCGATGCCACCGCCGTGGCCCAGCAGGACGCCATCATCACCCAGAACATCGATGGCGAGGCGACCGCGTCGGCCGACCAGCAGTCCGATCTGCAGCAGTAGTACCTGAATGAGTGCCAAACACAGCGGGCCGTCCGCCATGGACGGCCCGCCGGTCTCCCGCACGGCCGGTGGCGGCCCCAGGGCGGCCGGGGCGTCCCCGGCCCGAGGCGCCAGCGCCGCCGTCGTAATGCGCCAGGCCGGCATGGATCCGGCCGGGAAAAACCAACTCGAGGTGCCGGTAAGGGCGGACGGTGTTCTGCTGATCGGGGAAGCCAAGGGATCCGGATACCGGGAAGCGCCCTCGCTGGTGCGCCGCGGGGACGGCCAGACCATCCAGCTCACGCGGCTGCTTTATCAGGTGCTGGATGCCGTTGACGGTGTCCGGGATATCGGTGAGGTGGCGGAAGAGGCGAGCGCACAGTCGGGCCGTCTCATCACGGCGGACAATGTCAGGACGCTGATCTCGGGGCAGCTCCTGCCGCTCGGTCTGCTGCAACTGGCGGACGGGTCGCAGCCTGCGGTCCGCAAATCGGATCCGCTGCTGGGCATGCGCCTGCGGTACACCGTCACGGACCCCGAACGCACCCGGAAGCTGACAGCCCCGTTCAGCGTGCTGTTCAACCCGCTGATCGCGGCAGCCGTGACAGCGGCTTTCCTGGCGTCCTGCTGGTGGGTGCTCATGGTCAAGGGCCTGGCCTCGGCCACCCATGACGCATTCGCCAACCCGTGGCTGCTGCTGCTGATTTTCGCTGTCACCGTTCTGTCGGCGGGCTTCCACGAATTCGGCCATGCCGCGGCCGCACGGCGCGGCGGCGCAACCCCCGGCGCGATGGGCGCCGGACTCTATCTGGTCTGGCCGGCCTTCTACACGGATGTCACCGATTCCTACCGGCTGGGACGGGGCGGCCGGCTGCGCACAGACACCGGCGGGCTGTACTTCAATGCCATCTTTGCCGTTGCCACGATGGGCGTCTGGTGGGCCTCAGGTTTCGATGCTCTGCTCCTGGTGGTGCTGACGCAGATCGTGCAGATGGTGCGCCAGCTCCTTCCCCTGGTCCGCTTCGACGGCTATCACATCCTGGCCGACGCCATTGGCGTGCCGGACCTGTTCCAGCGGATCCGTCCCACCCTGCTCGGGCTCCTGCCGTGGCGCTGGGGCAAACCTGAGCCCGAGGCGCAGGCCCTCAAACCGTGGGCGCGCGCCGTCATCACGGCCTGGGTTCTGGTAACCGTCCCCCTGCTGCTGGTCAGCGTGGTGCTGATGGTGGCCACGTTCCCCAGGGTCCTGGGCACGGCATGGGAGAGTCTGCAGCACCAGCAGGCCCTGCTCACCAGCAGCCTCGCGGATGGCGACTTCCCCGGCGGTGCGGTACGGGTCCTGGCGATTGCCGCCGTCGTCCTTCCGGTGCTGGGCATTCTGTACATGCTTCTCAGGCTGGGCCGCCAGCTCCTCGGCGGACTCTGGACCAAGACCCGCGACAAACCGCTGCCGCGGGCAACCGCAATCGTTGTCACAGGGGCCGTCGCCGCGGGACTGGCCTGGGCCTGGTGGCCGGCGCCTGAGAGCTACCGCCCGGTGCAGCCATACGAACGCGGGACACTGCCCGACGCGACGGCGGCTATCTACCCTTCGCTCGCACGGGCCGACCGCACCTTGCGCGCAGGCCGGACCGGCAAGACCGTGGCACTGTGGCCGGACGGGACGGCGCTGCCTACCCGGGAACAGCCGCAGCTGAGCATGGTTCTGGTGCCAGGGCAGGGGTCGACTCCTGCTCCGGGGCCGGCCACTTCTGGCCAATCCCAGGGTCCCGGGCCGGCCAACGGCAGGGCCGCCGCGCCGTCGTGGGTCTTTCCCTTCGACAAGCCCCCGGCGCCGGAGCCCGACGGCAACCAGGCACTCGCTGTGAACGTGACGGACGGCTCCGTCACTTACGACGTCGCGTTCGCGCTCGTGTGGGCCGAGGACGGACCGGTGGACACGCGCAACGAAGCCTACGCATTCGCCAGCTGTGCGGACTGTGCCGCGGTGGCCGTCGGGTTCCAGGTGGTGATGATCGTGGGGCAGGCCGATGTTGTGGTGCCCGAGAACCTCTCTGCCGCGGCCAACTACAACTGCGTGCGGTGCTTGACTTACGCTCTGGCCAGCCAGCTGGTGCTCACGCTGGACGGGCCGCTCAGCGAAGGCGGCATGGCCCGGTTGAATGCGCTGTGGCAGGAGATCGCCGAGTTCGGACGGACACTGCGGGACGTCCCTCTCTCCGAGATCGAGGAACGGTTGAGCGCCTACAAGGAAGAACTCACGGAGATCGTCCGCACCGATGCCAGCGCCAGGCCAGGGAACGGCACCAATTCCGGTCCGGCACCGGGTTCCTCGCCGTCCCCAAGTGCCACGGACGGCACGGACGCAGGACCCGGTTCCCAGCCAGCCACGCCCCCGCCGGCCGCCCCGTCGCCCGCAACGACGCCGGCTCCCGCGGTTCCTGCACCAGGCACGGAGCCGACCCCCGTCCCTGCCGTCCCGGTCCCGGCAACTTCGGATGCGGTGCCGACGCCCGCGGCCACGGCCCCCGGCTAGGCAAGGCCCTGCGGCAAGGCCATGCGCCAGCAATGGCACTGCGCCGTCGACCCCCAGGCCGTCGTTTTGCCAAAAGTGGCCGCCTGGACATCCCCCCGGGCGGCCACTTTTGGCAAACTGCCCACTGGCGGGCCTCATCGACGGCGGCGGGCCGTCACGCTGCCGGCCCGGAACCGGAGTGTGCTCCGGGCAACATATATTTGGATGATGCTCCCGGCGCTCAAAAAATACCTGCTGCTCCCGAAACTGGTGAAGCTTTCCTCCGGCGCACCCAAAGATCCGGGCGTGGCCTGGGACCAGTACTGGGGCAGGGTGGAAGCGACCGGTGCCCGCGGCGACGTGCTCTGGGACTCGGGCAGCGACCATGAGCTGCAGGGCTACCTGGAGCATCTCACGCGGCAGCTGGATCCCAGCCTTCCGCTCGTGGACGTCGGATGCGGCAGCGGCGTCTTCAGCCGTGCGCTGGCCCCCTACTTTCCGCATGTCCTGGGCGTGGACGTGTCAGCCAACGCCGTGGCCCGCGCCGCCGCCGAGTCGGCAGGAGTGGAGCGGGTCTCCTACCTCGCGGCCGACATGACAGCGCCCGCCGGTATCGGCGCCGTGGCCGAGGCCCTGGCCGTGGCCGGGTTCCCGGGTGAAGCCAACGTCTTCATCCGGGGCGTCCTGCATGTTCTCAAGCGGCCCGCGCAGTCAGCCCTGGCAGGGCAGCTGCACCGGCTCGTGGGCAAGCAGGGGCGCGTGTTCCTGGCCGAGACCGACTTCCGCGGGAACCCAATCCAGTACGTCAGCCACCTCGGAGCCACGCCGCACTTCATCCCGGAGCCGCTGGAGAAGGCCATCCGTGCGCTGCCGGTTCCCGGCCGTTTCGGCGCCCAGCAGCGCAGGCGGGCGTTTTCCGAGGCCAGCTGGGATGTGGTGGAAGACGGGCCGGTGACCATTGAAACCCGGCCCCTCACATCCCCCGACCGCCCGGAACAGATCCCGGGCTACTTCGCGGTGCTCCAGGCCCGCTGAATGCAGGGACCCGCCGAGTCCCAGGCCCGCCGGGTCAAAGGGCATCCGGGTCAAAGGGCACCCGGTGAGGCTACCGGACCCCAAGCCAGGAAAGGGCGTCGGCTTCGGAGGTGAAAAATTTCGTGGGGCACGGGAGCTTGTTGAGGCCGAGGAAGAAGTTGGCAAGCACCCGGTCCACCGGCGACGCCCCGAGCAGCGCGATCCGCGAGGCCTGGCACGGGCGGCCGAACACGCCGCGGGCTCCTCGGCTAACATCAGAGGTGGTTGCCATATCCACCAGCATGGGGTGCCGGCTCTCGCCGCAGAGCACGTTGACCTGCTCCATGGCCGCCTCGGCATCAGCCTCTGTGATGCTGGCATCCCTGGCCCAGGTCAGCCGCAACAGGCCTTCGCTGTCCAGGTCCAGGTCGAACACCGTATTCCGTCCCGTGCTGTTGGAATTCAATTCAAACCTCCGCGCTGGCTAATGTGGACAAGTAACAAGCTACATCCCTCCGGGACGCGGCCCGCGGCCCACCTACTGATAATGTGAGTCCAAAATCACGGTAGCCTCAACAGGCACTCGCAACACAGGGGGCATATGGTCCAGGCACCGGCGGAGTATCCCTCCGCACCTCGCGAGGCGGTGGTCGCGCTAACGGAAACGGCCCGCCTGGATTCCGTGGCAGCTGTCCTCACCGAGGCCGGTTTCACCGTCCGCAAGGCGCCCGACGCCGAAACCCTCGCCGGGGAACTGGAAGGCGACAGGGCCGGCGTCGTCCTTCTTGATACAGCCCTGACAGACGACTACCGGTGGGAAGGCACCCCGGTACTGCTCCTGGTGGACCTCGCCGGCGACTTCGACCTTGCCCGTCTTGAGCTCTGGGGCATCGCCGATTACATCTCCCGTGATGCGCCGGCCCGGGAACTGACCCGCCGCGTGGAAACCCTGATCGGCCGGGCGAGGGAACGGCGACGCATCCGGGGCGAAGCCGAGTTCCTGCGCGAAAGCCTGCGCAATGTCTCCGCCGCCATCCGCGGCACCAACAGCCCCCAGCAGATGGCAGGCCACTTGGTGCGCGGCTTTGGCGAATCCCTGGGCGTTGACCACGTCTGGTTCACCACGTTCCAGGATTCCCGCGTCCCCCGGATCAGCGCGCAGTGGTCACTGCCCGGCCATCCCGAGCTGCCGGACACACTCGGTACCTTCGAGGACGCGGCCCGGGAACAGACCACGTCGCTGTGGTCGGCCGCCGAGGCACTCGCAGTTCCCGACCACCAGACCGATCACCAGCCGGAGCAGCCGGCCGCCCTGGCGGAGGGGCTGCGGAAATGGTCCGGCCTGGGTTCCGTCCGCGCCTCGGTCGCCTTGCCGGTGGGCGAGGGCGAATCGGCGCTGGGAATCATCTGGATCGCGCAGCTGGGGAAGGCGCGCGACTGGACCCGGGCCGAGATCGCCCTCATCCAGCACGTCGCCGGAAACCTCGCCCACAGCCTCATCCAGGGCCACCTGATCAGCGCGCAGCTTCAGGTGCTGCAGCAGCTCCGCGAGCTGGACCGGGCCAAGACGGATTTCCTGGCAACGGTCAACCATGAGCTGCGCACGCCCCTGACGTCCATCACTGCCTACCTCGACATGATCCGAGACGGCGCAGGGGGGCCCGTTCCCCAGGGCATCGAATCGATGATGGACGTCATCTCCCGCAACTCGGACCGGCTCCGGAGGCTCATCGAGGACATGCTCACGGTCTCCCAGCAGGACACATCCGGCAACCTCAACCTCAGGCAGGTGGAGCTCGGCCAGGTCCTGCGCATCGTGGTGGCCGCATTGCGCCCGCTCGCCGAGTCCCGGAACGTCACCATCACCGGAGCCGACTCGCATGAGGATGTGAAAGTACTGGCCGACGAGGCGCAGCTGGAACAGGTCTTTACCAACATCGTCGCCAACGCGATCAAGTTCACCCCGCACGCCGGCCGGATCAGCATCAGCTTCATGACCGCCGCCTCCGGGACGGCCAGCCCGAGCGCCGTCGTCAAGGTCACGGACACCGGGGTAGGGATCCCGGAGCAGGAAATCGCGCAGGTGTTCACCCGTTTCTACCGGGCGTCCAACGCTTCCTCCGCGGCCATTCCGGGGAGCGGGCTCGGCCTGGCCATCGCCCACGACATCGTCCGGCGCCACGGCGGTTCACTGAACCTGTCGTCCGTGCTGGGCGAGGGAACCACGGTCTCGGTGCAGCTCCCCGTGGACGGTCCGCCGGCGGATGTGGCGGACGACGACGACGCCGACGGCGACGAGGCGGCCAGCTCACCGCAAACCGACTGACCGGCGCCGTCCGGCCTGCCGCGCCGATGGGAGAACCGCTGCCGGCCCCCGCCCGCTCGTGCCCAAAGAAAACCGCCCCGAACCTGCAGGTCCGGGGCGGTCACCAAATTCGGCTTGGCTACTGCAGGCCTTAGTTGGGCCACCAGCCGACGGTAGCGTAGTTGGTGTCGGCCTTCGAAGATGTGGACGTGTTGGTGTCCTTCGGCGCCGCGTTCGCAGGAGCAGCGAAACCTGCCACTGCAAGGATGCCGGTCATAACAAGTGTTGCGGCAAGTTTCTTCATCCGCTGTCCCTTTCGTCGTATGTGGCTGTGAAGCGAATTTCATATTACGGGCGACAGTATACGGTCACCGGATCAAGGTTTGGTCAAGTCATTTCCTGTCAATTCCGCAGGATTGGCGCTGTTTTTCCGCGGGTGTATTGCATTCGCGGTAATACAGGGCGTTGTGCCTCCGTCGGAACCGCCGGCGGGCAGGATTATGGATAATTGGGAGCATGCCAATGCAGCGTGACCTGTCCCCCTTCGTGATTGCAGAGTTGGCCGCGCGAGAAAGCTGGAAACGGCGGGACTACGCCGCGGGGTTTGCCGAAGCCGGGCACGCCGCGGACCTGGCCCGGGAAGCCGGCGATGAGCTGCGCTGGTGGAAAATGGTCCTGCTGCAGGCAGAATGCCTGCGCGACCAGGGCTCCATGCAGGAATGCCAGGAACTCGCCGCCAAACTGTCCGCCCACGCCGTTGCGGATTCCGCTCCCGATCTTGGCGCCCGGGCGGCCATCCTGCTGGCCCACTCGCTGCAGGGCCTCGGCCGGCTCCCCGAAGCGGTGGATGCCGCCACCACCGCTGCCCGGTTGGTCGCCGGAGACTTTGAAAACGTCTATCTTCACATCCAGGCCCAGCAGGCGCTCATTGCCGCACTCGCCGAAAGCGGCCGCCACGATGATGCTTGGCAGGAGTGCCTGGAACTGGAGTCCCTGCTCACCGACCACGTGGATGAGGACACGGCCGGCAAAGCCTACTGGGTGATCGGCAACGTAGCGTTCCTCAGCAACCGGGTCACCGAGGGCGGCCACTACCACGACCTCGCCGCGGGCAAGCTCTCCCCTTCCCAGGACGTCGACCTGTGGGCGCGCTTCAACCGTGCTTCCGCCGAAATGCGCCTCCAGGCCAAGCTCGCTGACGCGGCAACGCTGCGCTGCATCGAACGGGCGGAGCTGGCAACGGAGGTGGTGGGCGGAAGTGACAGGGACATTCTGGAGATGTCGCTGGTCCGCGCCCACTGGCTGTACCTCACCGGGGACATGGAGACGGCCATCAGCCTCCTGACCCCGCTCAGGGCACAGTTCCCGATCCTCGCCACCCAGACCGCGGCAGAGGCCACCTTCATCCTGGGCAAGGCGCTGATGGCGCAGGGACACGCGACGGAATCGCTGCAGATGCTTGACGAGGCCGTTACGCTGTTCGATACAGCTGCTGCACCGGAGCGTAGCGCCACCGTCCGTGGTTTCATTGCCTCGGCGGAGTCTTCGGACCGGCGCCAACAGCAATTTCTCCAGGGGGGGTAAATGCCAGAAGCGACAGTGTTTCCCGGTGCCGCACCGCTGCAGCCGGCGGCCACAGCGTGCCCGGCTCCCGCGCCCGTTGTTTCGTTCACTGTGCTGCCGGATCTCGCGGTCAAGGCGGTCCTTCCGCGCGGCGCCGACCTGAACGAGACCGCAGCCGCCCAACTGTACAACCGCCTGGGTGAGCTGGCCGGAGACCGGAGGGTCGCCGTCGTACTTGAACTGACCGGGGTGCAGTCCGTGAACCGTGCGGCGCGGGCCGCCTACGCGGCGATCCCCTCGGTGTCTGCCTGGGCGATCCTGGGCGAATCCCCGGTGGACAGGCTCCTGGGACACTTCCTGCTGGGCGGCGAATTCAGCTCGGTCCCGGCCCAGTATTTCACTGCCGAAGAAGATGCCCTCGACTGGTTAAGCCACCTTGACGATGTTCTCTAACGACGATCCCCGGCTCGGGAAGCTCCTCGACGGCATTGTCCGCCTCGCCGCCGGGGAACTCCACTCGCGCATCGAAATGTCCGAGGCCAGGGACGAGCTGGACGCGGTGATCATGGGCACCAACCTGCTCGCCGAGGACCTGCAGATTATTTACCAGGAGCTCGAGGAACGCGTGGAAACGCGCACGCGCCTGCTCAACGAGGCGCACAAAGAGCTGCAGCAGATGGCGCTCACCGATTCCCTGACGGGCCTCTACAACCGCTCGGCCCTGGTCAGCGCCGTCAACTCGGCCCAGGCGGAGGCGTCCGACGGCGGGCTGCCGCCGGCACTGCTGCTGCTCGACCTGGACGCCTTCAAGAGCATCAACGACTCCTACGGCCACTCCATGGGCGACCAGGTGCTGGCCACGGTGGGGGCGCGGATCCGCTCCAGTGTCCGCGACGGCGACATGGTGGCCCGGCTCGGCGGTGATGAGTTCGCCGTTCTGCTGCCAGCCACCACGCCGGCCAAGGCGGCCGCCGTCGGTAACCGGATACTGGACGCGCTCAACGGAATCCTGGAAGTGGACGGCAAGACCATCCGCTGCGGTGCCAGCCTCGGCTTGCGGATTGCCGATCCCGGCGAAACGTCCGAGGAGCTGCTCATGGAGGCGGACATCGCGATGTACGCTTCCAAGGCCGACGGCCGCAACAAGCTGCGCGTCTTCGAACCGGCCATGCTGCACGCCCGGCAGCTTCGCAACCAGCTGGTCGGGGAACTCCGTGAGGCCATTGCCACCTCGCAGCTGGTGCTGTACTACCAGCCGGTCATCGAGCTGGCCTCCGGGAAAATCGAGGGCGTGGAGGCCCTCGTCCGCTGGAAGCACCCCAAACGCGGCCTGATCATGCCGGATGAATTCATCCCGATCGCCGAGGAGACAGGACTCATCTCGGAGCTCGGCAACTGGGTGCTCAGGAATTCCGTGGAGCAGCTCAGGCTCTGGCGGAGCTCCCCGGAGACCGCCCGCCACAACTTCGACATGCGCATCAACGTCTCGGCCGCGGACCTGCAGCGGCTGGAGTTCATCGAGGACGTCCGGGACGCGCTCACGGCCGCGAACCTCGAGCCGTCGCTGCTGGTGCTCGAGCTGACGGAGAGCGACATCATCAAGGGCAACGAGCTCGACCGGTACACGCTCGCCAGCCTGCGGAAGCTCGGTGTGGGCCTCGAGATCGACGACTTCGGCACCGGGTACTCCTCAATCAGCTACCTGCGGCGCCTGCCCGTGGACCGCGTCAAGGTGGACCGGACTCTGCTCACCGCCCTCGGCAGCGACCCCGCGCAGCCTGCCCTGATCGCGGCCATCCTTCAGCTCATCCGTGCCTGCGGGCTCGAGGCCGTGTGGGAGGGCGTCGAAAACGCCGAGCAGGCCGAGCACCTGCGGAACACGGGCTGCGTCAGCGGGCAGGGCTACTACTTCAGCCGCCCACTCCCCGCGGACGACTTCACGGAACGCCTCGCCAGCCAGGACGTCTGGCCGGGCTGATTCCCATCGGCTGCTCCGTGGATGCCCTTTTCCGGGCTCAAAAGGGCATCTACGGAGCACTCGACGGGATTAACCGACGACGGCGGCTGTTGCCTCCGCGATGGCGCGCTCCTCGTCCGTTGGCACCACCAACACGGGGATGGCGGAAGCCCCGGTGGAGATCACCCGGGGTTCCTTCGACCGTTCACTGTTCAGGCCGGCGTCGAGCTCGATGCCCAGCGCTCCCAGGCGCTCCCCCACAAGGGACCGGAACTGGTGTGAGTTCTCGCCGATCCCCGCCGTGAACACCAGCGCCCTCGCCCCGCCAACGGCCACGTGGTAGCCGCCGATGTACTTGGCCAGCCGGTAGGACGTGACCGCGAGGGCCATGGCCGCCCGGGAGTCCCCGGACTCAGCTGCCTCCACCACGGAGCGCATGTCGTTGTTGCCGGCGAGCGCCTTGAGCCCGGACTCGCGGTTAAGCATGGAGTCGACGTCCTCGGCGTTCCAGCCGGTCCTGGCCAGGAACACGAGGATGGACGGGTCGAGGTCGCCGGAGCGGGTGCCCATGACCAGGCCCTCCAGCGGCGTGAAGCCCATCGACGTGTCCACGGATTTGCCGCCGCGGATGGCCGTGACGGAGGCGCCGTTGCCGAGGTGCGCGATCACGCCGTCGAACTCCTCCACGGGGATGTCCAGCAGCGCGGCAGCCTGGCTGGTGACATATTCGTGCGAGGTCCCGTGGAAGCCGTACCGGCGGATGCCATGGTTGGTGTAGAGCTCGTCGGGAACGGCGTAGCGCCAGGCGTGCTCGGGCAGGCTGCGGTGGAAGGCCGTGTCGAACACGGCCACCTGCGGCATGTCCGGCCACTTCTTCGTGATGGCACGGATGCCCAGCACGTTGGCGGGGTTGTGCAGCGGCGCGAGCGGGTTGAGCCGTTCGATGGCACGGGTGATCTCGTTGTCGATCAGGACGGGCTCGCCGAACCGCTCACCGCCATGCACCACCCGGTGGCCCACGGCGTCGAGCTGCCGGTCGCCCAGTACCTCATGGATAGCCGCGTCCACCTGCTCGAGGGCTTCGGCATGGTCCGCCGGCCCCACCACCTCGCCGTCGCCCTGGCCGCCGTTGGACACGCCGATCCGCTCGATCAGCCCTTCGGTAAGGACGCTGCCCTCGGCGACATCGCGCACCTGGTACTTGAGCGAGGACGAGCCGGAGTTGATGACGAGCACGAGCATGGGGCCTCCTAAGCCTTGGCTGCTGCGGACGGGACTGGTTCTGTGGTGCTGGGTTCGGCGGCAGGCGTTTGCGCCTGGATGGCCGTGATGGCCACCGTGTTCACGATGTCCTCCACCGTGCAGCCGCGCGAGAGGTCGTTGACGGGCTTGCGCAGCCCCTGCAGGACGGGCCCGACGGCGACCGCTCCGGAACTCTGCTGCACCGCCTTGTACGTGTTGTTGCCCGTGTTCAGGTCGGGGAAGATGAACACGGTCGCCTGCCCTGCCACGGAGGAGCCGGGCATCTTGGACTCGGCGATGGACGCGTCCACGGCGGCGTCGTACTGGATGGGGCCTTCGACGGCGAGGTCCGGGCGGCGTTCCCGGACCAGGTCGGTGGCCTGCCGGACTTCCTCCACCGCCTCGCCTGAGCCGGAGCCGCCGGTGGAGTAGGAGAGCATGGCAACCCGTGGTTCCACGCCGAACTGCCCCGCGGTTTCGGCCGAGGCCAGGGCGATGTCCGCGAGCTGCTCCACGTTGGGGTCCGGGTTCACGGCGCAGTCGCCGTATACGAGCACGCGGTCCGGCATGAGCATGAGGAACACCGAGGAAACGATTTTCACGCCCTCCCGGGTCTTCACGAACTCCAGGGCCGGGCGGATGGTGTGGGCGGTCGTGTGCGCGGCGCCGGAGACCATGCCGTCCACCACACCCAGCTGGACCATCATGGTGCCGAAGTAGCTCTCGTCCTGCATGACCTCCAACGCCCGGGCCAGGTCCACGCCCTTGTGCGCCCGGAGCTCCGCGTACCTGGCAGCGAAGTCCTGGCGCAGCGGCGAGGTGGCGGGATCCACAATGTTGATGCCGGACAGGTCGATGCCCCGGCTGGCGGCGAGCTCCCGGACGTCGGCCTCGCGGCCCAGCAGCGTCAGGTCGCAGACGTCCCGGCGGTGCAGGATCTCGGCCGCCTTCAGGATCCGGATGTCCTTGCCCTCCGGCAGCACGATATGGCGGCGCTGCGAGCGGGCACGCTCGATGAGGTCATGCAGGAACCGCAGCGGGGTCATCCGCTCGGCGCGCGGCAGATGCAGGCGCTCGAGCATCTCGGCCTCGTCCACCTGCCGGGACCACAGTCCCAGTGCAGACGCCACCTTCCGCCGGTGGCCGCTCCAGATTTCACTGCGCACCTCCGAGACCCGCCGGGCCGTGGTGTAGGTGTCATCCTCCGTGGCGAACACCGGAAACGGCGCGGAGGCCAGGAGCGGGTAGATGTTCGCATCCGGGGCGAGGCCGCCGGTGAGGATCAGCCCGGACGGCACCGGGAACTCCGGCGAGAACGACGACGCCAGGCAGGCCACCATCACATCCGCCCGGTCGCCCGGCACGATCACCAGCGCGCCGTCGTCGAGCACGTTCAAAAAGTTGCCCACATTCATGGCGGCGACTTTGACGTCCCGGACGTCCCGCTCCATGTCCGCGCGGCCGGCGATCTGCCGCAGCACCAGCGCCGCGCCCACCTCGCCCGTGGTGGGCCGGGCGATGTCCTCCAGTTCCGGGAAGACGTACACCGGCCGGCCGGACGCGCCGGGCTTCACGGCCGCAATGATTGCGTCCACGTCCTCCGGGTCGGCCCGGTTCACCATCATGGCCAGCAGCGAGCACTTCTCCGCGGCCAGTTCCTTGCGGGCAACGTCGACGGCGGCCGCGGCCTCGGCCACGCTGCGCCCCTTGGCACCCACCACGGCCACGACGGGCGCAGCCAGGTTGTTGGCCAGGCGGGCGTTGAGGTCGAATTCGACGGCGGCGTCATGGCCGGTGAGGTCCGTCCCCTCCACAATGATCACATCGCAGTGCCGGCCCATCTCGGCGAAGATCTCCACGCAGCGGGAGTCAATGTCCTCGCGCCGGCCCTCGGCAAGCAGGCCGCGGACCTCGGTGAACGTCAGCCCGCCGCGGCAGCGCGAATCGTCCAGGTCGAAGCGGGACTTCATCAGCGCCACCATCGGATCCGCCCCGGCGTCGTCACCGTGCACCACGGGCTTGAAGAAACCGATCCGGTCCGCGTGCCGGTGGAGCGTGTCCGCCAGGCCCAGCGCTATGAGCGACTTCCCCGATCCCGGAGTGGTCGCGCTGACATATATCCCTTTGGCCATGTTCTGTCCTCTGGTTGGAAGCTCCTGCATGGAACGTACTGCATTGGACGCGCCGGTCTACTGGCTGGGTGGGCCGAAGCCCGCCCTCCCCCATACTTTCACTTGTTGCCGCGCTTCCGGGAGCAGACAATGGTGTTGATCGCCACGTCGGCTTATTTCGCCGTCCCGGACCCGGAGTGGGCCAGCGCCCCGGGACCGCCCATCCACAGCAGCGTCCTTACCTGCAGCATCCTGAACGATGGTGGTACCGATGAAACCCGCTGGCCGCGCCTCCGCCCCATCCGTCCCTCCCCTGCGCCGGCGCATCGCTGCCCGGCCTGTTGCAGCTTTTTTGGTCATGGCCATCGCACTGAGCTGGGTGGCCCTGGTACTGTCCATCGAGCTGCTCGGCAATGCGCTCCCCGGCATCCTCGCCGAGCTGCTCATCCTGCTGGGAACGGCCGTCCTGGTTACGGCGGCAGCCGACGGCCGGTCCGGCGTCCGGGCCCTGTTCCGGCAGGCGGTGCACTGGCGTGTCGGAGCCGGTTGGTACGTGGCGGCTGTCCTGGCCCTGCCCGCGCTGACCGTCCTCGTCGCCGCGGCCACCGGAACCCTCCACCAGCCCACGGATGATTGGGCATCCGTGGCAGGCGCCTACATGCTGAACACAGTGATCATCGGTGCCCTGCTGGGAAATATCTGGGAGGAGCTGGCCTGGACCGGCCTGGTCCAGCGCCGGCTGATGGAGCGCCACGGCATGGTCGGGGGCAGCCTCCTTACCGCCGTTCCCTTCGCGCTCATCCACCTTCCGCTGGCCTTCGCAGGAAAGGGTTTCACCGGCATACCGTGGCCTGACGTGGCCCTGGCATGGGGCGTGCTCCTGGTCTTCGCCCCGATCTTCCGGCTGCTCGTGGGCATCGCCTACCTTGGAACGGGACAGAGCCTGCTGATCGTGGCCCTCCTCCACGCCTCGTTCAATGCCTCGGAGCAGACCAAGCTTCCCGTGTTCGACGGCGCGTGGCAGCAGATTGCCGCGGCCACCCTTTTGCTGGCGGTCCTGGTGCTGCTGCGGAAATTCCGTGCCCTGGCAGCCGAGGCGGATCATGGTGCAGCCGTCGCCGGCTGAGCAGCCTGGGCCCGCCGGACCGCCCCTACCCGCCGCGGGCGGGGGCCGCCGTCGGGCCCGGAAGGAAGCGGGGCGCCGCGGAACGGTGCAGCGGCGCGGAACGGTGCAGCGCCGCGGAACGGTGCAGCGGCGCGGAACGGTGCAGCGCCGCGGAACGGTGCAGCGCCGCGGAACCGCAGCCTGGCCGGCGCGCCACCGGCTGGCGCTGTTCTTCGCCCTGGCCTTCGCCATTTCCTGGCTGGCGTGGCCGCTGACCCTCCTCAACCCGGACAGCTCGCCGCTAATCCCGTTCGGACCTGCCGTGGCCGCGGTCATCACCGCCGTCCTCGCCGGCGGCAAGGCCGAGCTGATGCAGCTGCTCAGGCAACTGACCCGCTGGCGCGTGCCGGGCATCTGGTACGTTTTCGCAGCAGGTCTGCCGTGCCTGCTGGTGGCGGTGTCTGCCGGGCTCACGGTCTCCGGCGGTGCGCCCGCACCGGAGCTCGGCCCCAACCCGGGCTGGTTCATGCTGCTGGGCACCTTTGCGTTCACGCTGGTGATCGTGGGCATCTTCGAGGAGCTTGGGTGGCGCGGCTACGCCCTTCCGCTCCTGCAGCAGAACCGCCCGGCACTGTCCGCGGCGCTGCTCCTGGGGCTGGCGTGGGCGGGCTGGCATTTGCCTGAGCTGGTCTCGGATCCCACCGGGCAACGGCCGCCGCTTCCGTTCCTGCTCATGATCCTGGCCCAGTCCGTGCTGCTGGCCTGGCTCTACAACAGCAGCGGGAGTGTCCCTGTCTGCATGGTCTTCCACGCCGCCTTCAACACCGCAGGCGCACTGGTGTTCCCTTCGATGTTCGGGCCCGACTACCTCACGCTCTGGTGGACCGTGGCGCTCCTGCATGTCCTGGCTGCGCTGGTGGTGATCGCCGTCGCCGGACCCCTCCGGCTGGCCCGCACCCTTGACACGGACCCCCCTCATGGGATTACCTAATGAACATTCGGTAAATAAAGCTGGAGGCAATGACGCATGGCTGAAACGGCAATTCCGGGTGTGGCCCACCCCATCCTTGAGAACGACTACGCCTCGGAATGGATGGGCCTGGAGGTCCTCGCTCTCAGCGACGGCCACGCAACCGTCCGGATGACCCTCCGGCAGGAAATGCTCAACGGCTTCGGCATGGCGCACGGCGGAATGATCTTCGCCTTTGCGGACTCCGCTTTTGCCCTCGCCTGCAACCCCGCGTCGCCTGCCGACCCTGACAGCATCACCGTTGCTGCCGGCGTCGACATCAACTTCCTCAAGCCGGCCTACCAGGGCCAGGTGATCACCGCCGTCGCCGACCGCCGCTCCAGCGCCGGCCGCAGCGGCCTGTACGACATCCAGATCTTCGCTGCCGATCCCGGGACCGGGCCCACTTCGGGCAATCCCGGGGAACTCATTGCCGAGTTCCGCGGACGCAGCCGCACCATCCCCAAGAAGTAGGAAGCAGACCATGACCCTCCACGCCCCCGAACCCACCGTCACCGCGCCCGCAGCCACCGCGCCTGCAGCCACCGACGCCGTCCTCGACCCCGAGGAGACCATGTCCCGGGACGAGCTGGAGTCGCTCCAGCTTAAGCGGCTGCAGCACACGGTCGCGTACGCCTACGACCGCGTTCCGCTGTACAAGCGCAAGTTCGACGACGCCGGCATCCACCCCTCGGACCTCCGCGAACTCGCCGACCTCGGCAACTTCCCCTTCACCACCAAGGAGGACCTGCGCCAGGAGTACCCGTTCGGGATGTTCGCCGTGCCGCAGAGCGAAGTGGCCCGCGTGCACGCCAGCTCCGGCACCACGGGCCGGCCGACCGTCGTCGGCTACACCAAACAGGACCTGGCCGACTGGGCCAAACTGGTGGCCCGCTGCCTCCGCGCCTCGGGCGTCCGCCCCGGGATGAAGGTGCACAACGCCTACGGCTACGGCCTGTTCACCGGCGGGCTGGGCGCCCATGCCGGCGCCGAAGCCCTCGGCTGCACCGTGATTCCGATGTCCGGCGGCCAGACTGAGCGCCAGATCCAGCTGATCCAGGACTTCGAACCGGACGTCATCCTGGCCACCCCCACCTACCTGCTCACCATCGCCGACGCCATGGCGCACATGGGGATCGACCCCACGTCCACCTCGCTGAAGTACGCGGTGCTGGGCGCGGAGCCGTGGACGCAGGAGATGCGGCACGAGCTTGAGGTCACCCTGAACATCAAGGCGTGCGACATCTACGGACTCTCCGAGGTCATGGGCCCCGGCGTCGCCGGCGAATGCGTGGAAACCCAGGACGGCAGCCACATCTGGGAGGACCACTTCCGCCCCGAAATCATCGACCCCTTCAACCCGGCCCCGGGCAAGGAAAACGTGCTGGGCGACGGTGAACACGGCGAGCTGGTCTTCACCTCGCTCACCAAGGAAGCCCTGCCGATCATCCGCTACCGGACCAAGGACCTCACCCGGCTGCTGCCCGGCACCGCCCGGCCCGCACACCGCCGGATGGGCCGCATCACCGGCCGCAGCGACGACATGATCATCCTGCGCGGCGTGAACCTCTTCCCCTCCCAGATCGAGGAAATCGCCCTGCGCATTCCCGAGCTCAGCCCGCACTTCCAGCTCGAACTGACCCGGCCCGAGGGCCAGCGCATGGACCAGCTGACGGTGAAGATCGAGCGCCGGGACAATGTCACCACCGAGGACAGCACGACGGCGGGACGCACCCTCCGCGAGCAGATCAAGATCCACGTTGGTTCTTCATGCACCGTGAACGTGGTGGAGCCCGGATCGCTCGAACGCTCCAACGGCAAGCTGCGCCGGATCTACGACCTGCGCCCGAAGGGGTAGCCCTCCGGGCGCAGGCCGTCCGGCCGTCACGGCGTGATCGACCAGCCGAACATCATGGCGTGGTCCTCGTGGGCCAGGTTGTGGCAGTGCGCCACGTAGGGGCCCACAAAGTCCCGGAAGCCGCGGTAAATGACCACCGACTCGCCGGGATCCAGGGCCACCAGGTCCTCCTTCGACACGTCGTCCGGATGCCCCGCATCTCCCCCACGCGTCACATCCTTGCCATTGCGCATAACGGTCCGGTGTTCCTCCATGTGCAGGTGGAACGGGTGCACCCAGCCGCCACCTCCGTTGCGGACCTCCCAGAGGTTGAAACTGCCTTTCCTTTGCTGGGCCAGGGGCGTGCGCCCGGCGGGGTTCCTCAGGCTCGCGGCCACCGCCTCGGGGTCGAAGGGCTTGCCGTTGATGAGCCACTCGGTCTCGCCTCCGAGGGTGCCGCGCTTCACCTCGAAGATCATGCGGTTGGCCATCATGGTCTGCCAGTTACTCGGCAGCGGCGGAAGCGGCCGGAGTGCCGTGGGGATGCGGCTGTCATCCGGTGCGGCGTCTCCGATGACGAACTTGAGCACCGGCACCTTGTACTTCGGGTCCGGGAGGAAGCGGGACGAGTTGGTCCACATCCGGCCGTTGGGCATCTTCATCACGTTGGTCAGGTAGATGACGTCGCCCTTGGTCGTGGGAGTGCCGTCCTGGTACCGGGTGAAGTCGATGATGACTTCACGGCGCTTCGCGGGCCACAGTTCAAAGGAGTCTCGCCTCAGCGGCACTGGCAGCAGCCCGCCGTCGGACGCTATCTGGATGAACTGCATGCACTGCTGCCCGTCCGGGATGCGGTACTGGCCCTCCAGTTCGTCATCGACGTAGCCCAGTGAGGCCGACGACTTCGGCCCCAGCGTCGAGCTCATCAGCTTGAACTCGTAAATCCTCGAGACGGATGCGTCGAGGAACCGGAAGCGGTACTTCCGCCGCTTCACCTCCATCACCGGGTAGGCGGTGCCGTTGACGGCGAAGATGTCGCCCACGAAGCCGTGGTTGGGGAAGTGCTTGTAGAACATCCTGCCCCACCATTCCGGGTGTTCGGCCGGGTTCTTCGCTGCCGGGAACTCGCCCTGCACGTCGTGGATGTCCTTGTGGATGGTCACACCGTCGTCGAGGCGGAGGTCGGAGAAGGCCAGCGGAACATCGTATTTGACGTCGAAGGATCCGTCCGGGTTATTGGTGCGGACTCCGGGCAGCCTAAGGCCCTGCCGCTCATCGCCCATATCCGTGCCGTTCTTCGGATCATAGATGGGGTACAGGCCAACCATCCCCTTGTACACGTTCGAGCCGGTGTGATCCATCGTGTGGTCGTGGAACCAGAAAAAGCTCTGCTTCTCCCGGTCGTCGTTGCCCGCGGGCCAGTTCAGGTACAGGTTGTCCACGAACATCTTCGGCATGAAACCCGGACTCTTCGGCCCGGCAATCATCGAGTAATGGGGGTTGCCGTCGCTTTCCGGCGCGGTGTGGCCGTTGTGCAGGTGGGTCAGGAAGGACCAGTTCGGGGAGCCAAAGTCCTGGCGGTCCAGGTTCAGCGGATTCTCGTCGAGGTGGTTCTCGAACCGGACCAGGACAGGCCTGCCGTACTCGGCGTTGATCATGGGCCCGGGGAAGATCCCGTTGAACCCGTAGATGGTGCTCGGCGGAAGGTACCGCTTGATCCCGGCTGCGTACTTTCTGCGGTTCGCATCGAAGGATTCCGTGGGCTCGCCGTCGTCGTCGATCGGCAGAACCTGGGAGGTGGTGAATGCGTGCGTCCGGACCATCACGTCGATCTTGTAGACGATCGGATCCGGGTAGCCGATCCGGTTTGGCCACAGCTGGTGCTGCTCGTTGCCGAGCGAGTTCTGCTGTCCCGGCCCGGGTCCGGGCGGCTTGCTCCAGGTATCCACCACCGATTTCGGCACCGGGGCCAGCGCCTTCGGGATCGGCAGCAGGTCTTTGAACGGCGAGATGATCAGCGGGCTCGTCGGGTACTTTTCAATGTAGAACAGGGTGTCACTGAGCGCTGTCGACGTGGCGGCGAACGCGCCGTCTGCCGAAAGCAGTCCCCGCTGGGCCAGCAGCGGCGCTGCCCAGGCCTGGGCGGCCGCAACCGCCGCACCGGCACCCCCGGCCGCACCCAGGCGCAGCAGTGTGCGGCGTGCGAGTCCGCTGGTGCTTGAAGGTTCCTCTGACATCGTCCGCGCCTCCTGGCATCGGGGGCGCAAGCCAACTCAACCGCCCCGGTGAACACATAGATGGTTCCGAGACCGGTCGGAGACCGGGGACCTCCTTGTCCCGCGGTGTCAGCTTTTTTCCGCGAATACTCCCCGGCGATTAATGTGGGGTTCACACCTTGGGAAAAGACTGACGGTTTCCGGCCGGGACCCTCAAATTTGGGGTTGCCAAATCCTGATACCGGGATTACCGAACGTTCATGAGAAAATGGCCGGTATGCCCAGCACAGCAGAAAGTACAGCAGCCCCCACCAAGCGCGGCCGCCCCGGCTACGACCAGCAGTCCGTGCTGCTGATCGCCGTCGATGTTTTCAACCGCCACGGCTACGATGCCACCTCCATGGGCATCCTCGCCGAGAACCTGGGGATCTCGAAGTCTGCGATCTACCATCACGTGCCGTCCAAGGGGGACCTGCTCAAGCTCGCCCTGGACCACGCACTGGGCGGCCTCGAGGCCATCCTCGACCAGCCGGGTGCCACCTCCGGGGCTGCCGACGCGCGCCTTGAGTTCGTGCTGCGGCAGACCATCGCCGTACTGGTGGAACGGCTGCCCTTCGTCACGCTGCTGCTGCGGCTGCGCGGCAACACGGACATCGAACGCAACGCCATGGAGCGCCGTCGCGCCTTCGACCACAAGGTGGCAGAGCTTATCTCCGCTGCCCGTGACGAGGGATCGCTGCGCCAGGACATCGACCCCCGCACCGTCACCCGACTCCTGTTCGGCACCATCAACTCGATTGTTGAATGGTACAAGCCCGGCGGCTCCCTCTCACCGGAAAAACTGGCCGACGACGTCATCACCATGGCGTTTGACGGCCTGCACGCCAAGCCCTGACAGGGCCGGAAAAAAGGCGTTGACGCCGGCCTCCGCGGTGCCCACGCTGAATGCATGGCCACGAAACTGTCGGATCTTCTGCTCGGTGCATTTCCCGACCTCCGCTACCAGCCCACGTCCAAAAGGGTCCGGGCGGGGATCGACGGAAGTCCCGTCGTCGACACCGAGGAGGCGCTCCTGGTCTGGGAGCCGAAGCGCGTCACCCCCGTATACGCCGTTCCGGAGAATGATCTGCTGGCCAGGCTCGAGCCTCCCTCGGCAGAGGCGGACGGCGGGAGTGCGGACGAGTACCCGGTCCGCCTGATGGCGGACACGCCGCCGGCGCTGGATCCGCGAACCGGATTCAGACGGCACACGGCGGAGGGTGAGGAGCTCGACGTCGTGGCTTCCGCGTTCCACGTTCCGCGGGCAGCCTTCCGGCTGTCGGATCCGGACCTCGAGGGGTACGTTGTGCTCGATTTCGGCGCATTCCACTGGCTTGAGGACCACGAAGAAATCATCGGCCACCCGCGGGACCCGTTCCACCGGGTGGATATCCGCGCCACGCTGCGGCGCATTGAGGTGAAGCTCGACGGCGTGACGCTCGCCGATACTGTGGGCGCCCAGCTGCTGTACGAGACGATGCTTCCCGTGCGGTACTACATCCCGTCCGGGGACGTCCGGCTGGACCTGCTCGAGGCCAGCCCGCACCGGACCGTCTGCCCCTACAAGGGCGAGGCAAGGTACTGGAGCTATCCGGAGTCAGCCCGGGGCAGGAACATCGCCTGGGCCTACGATTCGCGGTTCATCGACGCCCGGCAGATCCACGGCCTGGTCTGCTTCTTCAACGAGCGCGCCGACGTCTACGTGGACGGCGAGCCCCAGGGCCACCGGGTCACGCCCTGGTCCTGACCCTTCCTCACCTTTCGCCGGGTTTTCCCGGACGCGTCCTCACATCCTGCCGGGTTCATCCGGACCCTTCCTCACGTCCTGCCGGGTTTTTCCGGACCCTTCCTCACGTCCTGCCGGGTTTTTCCGGACCCTTCCTCACATCCTGCAGGGTTCACCCAGCGCGTCCTCACGTCCTGCCGGGTTTTTCCGGACCCTTCCTCACATCCTGCCGGGTCCGCTCAGACGCGTCCTCACCATTCGCCGCACAAAACCAAACCCTCCCTCAGCTAGGCGAGGAAGGGCTTGGGGGCCTGCGGCGGCGCGGCGGATCAGAGCTGGTATTCAGCCTGTGTTCCCAGCCTCTCGTGAACGCAGAGGATGTTGTTTTCGGTGTCCATGAACCAGGCGCATTTCTCGGCGTCGGTGGTACAGATGTGGTGATCGGTCTTCAAATCGGGGAGGTCGTAGTCCTGGAACCGGACACCCCGCGACTCCATGTCCTGGACGGTCCGTTCGATGTCGGTGACTTCGAAACTCAAAGTGGTGTGCTCGGAGTGCTTTCCGTCTTTCACAGGCATCAGCTGCAGCATCGGGCCGTCAGCGTTGCCGAATAAATCGCTTCCATCCTCAGCCTTGCCACGGTGTGGGAGGCCCAACGTTTCCGCGTAGAATCCGCGGGCGCGGTCCGGATCATCGACAGGCAGGATGGTTGTGGCTGTTCTTAGTGCTAGGGTCATTTCGCCACCTCCTACGGGGGTCATTTTACGCCCGGAAATCCCCGAAAGATCGGGGAAAATTCCACCCGGCGGGCACCGCGTCCCCAAATACCCGACGGGACATGAGGAAGGGTTTCAGGAAACCCGACAGGAGGTGAGGACGCGTCCAGAAACACCCGACACGACGTGAGGAAGGGTTTCAGGAAACCCGACAGAAGGTGAGGACGCGTCCGGGTTAACCCGACAGAAGGTGAGGACGCGTCCGGAAACACCCGACAGAAGGTGAGGACGCGTCCGGAAAGACCCGACAGGAGGTGAGGACGCGTCCGGAGGGGGTTACTTCTCCACGAGGGTGAGGACGTCGTAGGTGGCCACGATTTCGTCGTTCTGGTTGGTCAGGACGGCGTCCCAGGCCACCTCGCCATACTCGTCGGTCTCACGCGGGGTGATCTTCTTGGCGGTCAGCGTCACCCGGATGGAGTCCCCCGCAGCCACGGGCGTAATGAAGCGCAGGTTCTCCAGGCCGTAGTTCGCCAGGACCGGGCCCGGTGCGGGCTCCACGAACAGCCCGGCGGCCCAGCTCAGCAGCAGGTAGCCGTGGGCCACGATGCCCGGGAAAAACGGGTTGGCCTCCGCGGCTTCCTGGTTGGTGTGGGCGTAGAAGGTGTCGCCGGTCGAGTTGGCGAAGGCGGAGATGTCCTCCAGCGAGACCTGGCGCAGCTCGGAACGGACGGCGTCCCCGATATGCAGCGTCTCCAGCGACTTCCGGAAGGGATGCGTGCCCTCGGTCTCCAAGGTGAAGTTGCGGTCGGCTCCGGTGTGCCAGATCCCCGTCACGGCCGTCAGCATGTTGGGCGAGCCCTGGATGGCGGTCCGCTGCATATGGTGCATCACCGACCGGATGCCGCCCAGTTCCTCGCCGCCGCCGGCACGACCCGGCCCGCCGTGGACCAGGTGCGGAACCGGGGAGCCGTGGCCGGTGGAGGTGCGGGCATCCTCGCGGTTGAGCATTAGCACACGGCCGTGGTGGGCCGCGATCCCCGTGACCAGTTCCCGGGCTACGGACGCATCGTTGGTGCAGACCGAGGCCACGAGCGATCCGCCGCCGCGGGCGGCGAGCCGGACGGCGTCGGGAAGGTCCTTGTACCCGATCACGGAGGACACGGGCCCGAAGGCCTCCAGCGAGTGGACCGGCTCCGCCTCGGCGTCGGCCCAGCTCAGCACCACGGGTGACATGAACGCACCGCCTTCGACGACGCCGGTGGCGCCGTCCGCGCTGGTGACCGACGGCGAATCGAGCGTTCCGTACGCCAGCTCACCGCCGGCGTCGAGCATGGACTGCACGGCAGCCCGGACGTCGGCGAGCTGCTCCAGCGAGGCGAGCGCACCCATGGTGACTCCGTCGGCGCGCGGATCGCCGAGCACCACGCGCTGCTCCACCCGGGCGCCGATCGCGGAAACGACGGCGGGCACCATGTCCTGCGGCACGATGGCGCGGCGGATGGCCGTGCACTTCTGCCCGGCCTTGACGGTCATCTCGGTGACCACTGACTTGATGAACGCATCGAACTCCGGTGTGCCTTCCACGGCGTCCGGGCCCAGGATGGCGGCGTTCAGCGAGTCGGTCTCGGAGGTGAACCGCACGCCGCCCAGCACCACATTCGGGTGCGACTTCAGGGACTGCGCGGTGGACGCCGAACCCGTGAACGCCACGAGGTCACGGTAGTCCAGCACGTCGAGCAGCCCCCGGGCCGAGCCGGAAATGAGCTGCAGCGACCCCTTGGGCAGGATGTTGGATTCGATGATGGCCTTCACCACGGCCGCCGCAACGTAACCTGTGGGCGTGGCCGGCTTGACGATCGTTGGCACACCGGCGATGAAGGCCGGGGCCAGCTTCTCCAGCATTCCCCAGACCGGGAAGTTGAACGCGTTGATCTGAACGGCGACGCCAGGAATGCGCGTGTAGATATGCTCGCCGGCAAAAGAGCCGTCCTTGGACAGCACCTCCATGGGCCCGTCCACCACCACCTGCGCGTTGGGCAGCTCGCGCCGGCCCTTGGAGCCGAACGTAAAAAGCACGCCGATGCCGCCGTCAATATCGATCATTGAGTCGATCTTGGTGGCGCCGGTCTGGGCGGAGAAGGCATAGAAGTGCTCGCGGCGGGCGTTCAGGTACTGCGCCAGCTCCTTGAGCTTGAGGGCGCGCTGGTGGAAGGTCAGTGCGCCAAGTTCCGTTTGGCCGGTGGTGCGGCCGTAATCAACGACGGCGGCCAGGTCCAGTCCGTCGGTGCTCACCTTGGCCAGGATTTCCCCGGTGCTGGCGTCCCGCACCGCGACGGCGGAAGCTGCCGAGCCGGCGTCGGGAGTCCACCAGGAATCCTGCACGAAACTGGGAACGGTTTCCACGGTGTCCAGGGTGGCTTCGGGAGCGGCGGCGGTAGTGGTCATCGTTGACGGGTCCTTCCAACGGGGGACAAATCTGATCCGGCCAGAACATTACTGACCGTCCGTTCGGTAATATGTCTACAGTACATGAATGTGCCCCGCTGCACACTAGTGGCGGCTGATACCGTATCGCCCGCCAATGCCACCACCTACGGAGGAGAGCACGTGACGCCGGAAGCCCGTGACACCGAACTGGCTGCAGAAGCACCTGCGGGGCCGACCCCCGCTCCCACCGGGCCGACGCCAGGGGAACTGTGGAAGATCACTCTTGGTGAGCTCGACGAGAAGATGGGCGTGAGGATCGTGGAGGAATCCGTCGAGCGGGTCGTGGCGACCATGCCCGTGGAGGGCAACCGGCAGTCGTTCGGCCTGCTGCACGGCGGGGCCTCGCTGGCCGTGGGTGAGGCCGTCGGGTCATGGGCTGCGGTGATCCACGCCAGCACGCTGGGCAAGACCGCGGTCGGGGTGGACGTCTCCGCCACGCACCACCGGTCTGCCCGGACCGGCCTCATCACCATTACCGCCACCCCCATCCACCTCGGCGGCACCCTGACCACGCACGAGGTTCTCATCACCAACGAGGCCGGCCAGCGGCTCTGCACCCTGCGGATCACCAACCTGCTGCTTGCCCCGAGGGCCTGAAGCAGACAGCTGCCTCGACCGCCGTCGAGGGAGCCGCCCGGGGGGCAGCCGGCACCGGGCAGCCGCGCCTGCCGCCGCCGACGGGGCCGCCCCGGTTAGGCTGATCTGGTGACCGAGCCTGGCAGCCTGACACCCACCCTGATCGCGGTTGGCCTCCTGATGGCATTGACGGCCGGCGCGCTCAGCGCTTTCCGGGTTCCGCATGCCTTCGCGCCGGCTCTTGCCATCCTCCGCGGTGCCGCACAGCTGGCAGCCGTGAGCCTGATCCTCGGCGCCGTGATCGCCAGCCCGGAGTGGGTGGCCGTGGCGCTGGGTGTAATGTTCACCGTCGCCGCCGTTACCGCGGCGCGGCGCCTCGGCTGGTCCTGGCGCCGCCTGGGCATCGTGGCCGGTTCGATGGCAGCCGGAGTCCTCGCGTCGCTGGTCGTTGTGTTCGGTACCGGCGCCATAGGGTTCACGTCCCGGTATGCCCTGGCGATCGGCGGGATCGTCGTGGGCAACTCCATGGCGATTGCAGCGCTTGCCGGCCGCAGGTTCAACGAAGCCGTCATCGACCGCTGGGACCAGGTGGAGGGCTGGCTCGCCCTGGGGGCCACCGCCCGGCAGGCAACCCGTGAGATGGCCCGCAGCGCTGTGTACTCCGCGCTGATTCCGACGGTAGACCAGACCAAAACCACGGGCCTGGTCACGCTGCCAGGCGCCTTCGTCGGGGCGATCTTCGGCGGGCTTTCGCCGCTGGAGGCAGGCCGGTTCCAGATCGTGGTTCTCGCCTCGATCATGGCCGCCGGGTCCGTCACCGCCATCCTGCTGATCAGCCTGCTGGCACCGGTCCGGGTGCGGCCCGCGCCGCTCGTGTAAAGGCAGCAGCCCTGCGCTTGCCAGGGCTGCACGGGCCGTTGACATAGCAGCGGCCCCTTTATACTCTGGCCGCTCCGGGCCAGAGACAGCGGCACTGTTGGACCGGACCTTGCCTCCTTCCCAGCAGGTGCACAATGAGCACATATTCCACCCGGGCCGCGGCCTCTTTGCTGGCCGTCCTCCTGGCGGCCCTGCTGGTGGGCTGTATCTCGACAACCCCTTCCGGTCCGTCCACGCACTACTACGTGAGCGCGGCGGGCAATGACACCAATTCGGGGACATCCCCGGATTCGCCCTGGCAGACGCTGCAGAAAGTCAATGACACGGCGTTCAGGGCCGGCGACTCCATCAGCTTCCGAAAGGGTGACGAGTGGACCGGCGGTGTGGTCCTGAACGAAAGCGGAACACCGGCGTCGGCCATCAGAGTGAACAGCTACGGCAACGGGCAGGTGCCAACAATAGCCGGCGGGGAGGGCGGAAACTGCTTCCGGCTGAACGGCAGCTACATCGAGGTGGACGGCCTGCGGGCCAGGGATTGCGGGTACGCCGGCTTCAATGTCAGCGGCGATCACGTGGCGGTGAAGAATTCCAAGGCCTCCGGCAACAGCGCCGGAATCAGGGTGGACACGGGCTCCGACTTCGGGAACTACTCCGACAACGTCCTGACGAACAACAACATCATGAACGAGAACACCCGGGGCAAGCGGTGCGGCACCCGGCAGGAGGTCAACTGCAGCGACGATTCGGGGGCGTTCGGCGTGCTGATCAACGGCAATGACAACGAGTTCTCGGGCAACACCGTCACAGGTTCCACAGCCTTCTCCTACGACTTCGGCCGGGATGGCAGCGCATTCGAGATCTATAACGGCAGCCGCAACAACATCCACCACAACAAGGCCATCGACAACCACGTCTTTTCCGAGGTGGGCCGCTCCGACGGCGCAGCCGACGGCAACATCTTCCGCTACAACCTCATCACTTCCTCGTGCGGCAAAAGATGCGCAGGGGACGCGGGGCTGATCATCCGCGGGCCCGGCACCCAGTACGGCCCCACCAACAGCACCACCTTCGAATTCAACACCGTGTGGCTGAACGGCAGCCGTTCCCGCGGTGTGGTCTGCCACGCCTCGTGCCCGTCCTCGACCGTCATCCGGGCCAACATCCTCGTGGCTGTGCGTGACGCGCTCTGGATGGACGGATCCGGCTGGACGGAACAGTCAAACGTGGTCAACGGCCCCAGCAACGTACGGCTGGACGGCAGTTCCACCACCGCCCCCGCAAAGTTCGTTGATGCCCCCAAGGACCTGCATCTCACCCGCGGCAGCCCGGCGATAGACCGCGCGGGCGGCAGCCCGCCCGGCGTGGGCCTGGACCACTCGGCAGCACCGCAGGGCGGTCAATGTCCCGGGTCCGGGCAGGCCGACGCCGGCGCTTACGAATACACGCCAGGCACCTGCTAGCTCTGGCCAAGTGGGTTCTTCCGCCCGCTGCGCCGCCGGACGATAATCAGATATCCGCTCTGCACACCAATGGAGGTGGTGGATGTGTCTGCGTACACGTTGGGAATCTGGCTGGTCAAGCCCGGCCACGAGGACGACTTCGTGAAGGCCTGGAAAGACATGGCGGACCAAACCCACAAGGAGTATCCGGGCGGGCACGGCCTGCTGATGCGTGACCGCGACGTGCCCAACCGGTTCATCAGTACGGGGCCGTGGGCGTCGCTTGAGCAGATCGAGAAGTGGCGGGCGTCGGCGACGTTCACCGAGGGCCTCGCGTCGATCCGCGACATCATCGAACATTTCGAGCCGCACACGCTGGACGAAGCCGCCGTCATCGGCTGAAGCTGCGGCGGTCCGAGCGACGGTCCGAGCGGCTTAGCGCCCGGCTTAGCGTCTGGCCCGGCGCCGCACGATCACCAGCAGCACGCCGCCGAGCAGCAGGGCCGCGCCGGCCCCGGCGGCGGCGAGTGTCAGGCCCGAGACGCCGGTGTCGGCGAGAACCACCGGGGGCGTATCGCTGTCCGGGCTGGCCGCAACAGCCGGCCCGGCAGCGGGATGCGCGGCCACCACTGTGGGCTGGGGCGCGGGAACCAGCACGGCAGGGTCGCCGCCCTGCTGCGCCGCCGGCGGCGCAGCAGGCGGGGAAGCGGCCGGGGACCCGCCGCCTGGCCCCCCTGCGCCTGGCGCGCCCGGACCGCCCGGGTCCGGCACGGGCTCCGGTGCGACGGTGAAGGTGCTCAGCCCCGAACGGCTGAAGCCGTTCATCGCCTCGGCGGTGAAGCCGTCTGCTGCTGCCGGCGCGCTGAAGGTCCAGTTTCCCCGGGCGTCCACGTCCACATCGAACGGTTCCCTGCCGGGGAAGGTGACCCGGACCCGGGTTCCCGCAGGAACGTCAGTGGCCGGGGCCGCGGCCAGCCGCCCTGCAATCCGCTGGCCGGCCGCGATCTGTCCGGCGGGCAGGGATCCGGACAGGACCGGCTTGTTCAGGAACACCCTCAGCTGCACGCCGGGGAGGATCGACATAGAGTCCTGGAACGTGGCCGCGACGGCGTAGTTCTCCGGCGAGTCGCTGGGGTTTCCCGCCGAATGCGTGCCCACGGCGTAGTTCCCGCTGATCCACGGACCGCCGGAGTCACCGCCGCTGGATTCCACCGATCTGGAAAGGAAGCCGCTGAAGGAACGGAGGTCGGCCGGGTCGCCGGAGCCCCCGCCGACGACATAAATCCCCACCTCGTCCACGGTCCCGCATGACCATCCCCCTGTCCGCCCGGACCGGCAGACGGCCTGTCCCACGAACGGCGGGGCCATGCCCACAATCTTCACGGCGCCGGTGCCGGGGCTTGTTCCGTCCGCCCAGGTGGTGGCCGCCGGAAGCGGGTCCAGATCCTGGCGGATGGATTCGATGACCGCGATGTCGTGCCCCGGTATGCCGGGGCTCTCCGCATCCGCCACCCACGAGTTTCCTGGACCGCCGAACTGGCTGAAGCCGAACGTTCCGAGCTTCCCGGTGACCGCGTAGTCCGCCAGGAATCCGCCCGCCGGGTCCCCTGCCGGCAGCGTCGCTTCCGCCAGCCGCGCGGCGCCGTCTTCGGCGCAGTGGCCGGCTGTCAGCACCAGAGGCGCGCCTTCGGGGCTATACGCGGCGAAGCCGGCCGAGCAGACCACGTCGCCGTCGATCCGGTACCCCTGCCCGCCAAAGAAGTCCTCTTCCGGCGCCAGGGGTTCGCCGCTTTCCAGGACCACGTTGGCGTACTGCCCCACAAATTCCGACGGCGACAGTCGCCCGCCGCCCGTTATGTCACCGGACGCTGAATCCGGGGATGCCGGCACACCGTCAGCCGTTCCGGCTGCGGGCTGCGGCTCCGCCTGGGGCTCGTTCACGCCGCCCGTGCGGATGATGAACCTGCCGGCCACTTCGGCCACGGCCTGGAGTCCCGCCGGTCCCACCTCGCGGAGGTATGACCGGTAGAGCTGCCCGACGCTTGCGGCATGCAGGTCGGTCCCGGCCTGGCCGGGGGCGGCGTCGCCGGGGGCGGCCTGGCTGGGCGCGGCCTTGCCGTCCGTGGTCTTGCCGCGCGTGGACTTGCCGGACGGGGCCGCCTCCGGAGCGGCCGTTTCCTGGGTGCCTGTTTCCTGGGCGGCTGAGTCCGACGCAGGCTTGAGCACGAATTCGGCCCGGGCGCCCGGGGCTGCCTGGTTGAGCCCATCCAGGGCCTTGGCCAGGGCAGGTCCGGTTCCCTCGACAATGGTTTTCGCACCGTCGAGCCTGAGCGATTCGAAGCCGGCCACCCTGCGGAGCGTGCTGAGGGCCTCCGCGGCGCGCTTGCCCTGCTCCCCCGCGGCGTTGAATTCCGCAAGCGTCATGTCCAGGTCGCGCAGTACCGCTCCAGCCAGGCCCGCCTGCGGAATCCCGGCCGGATCTGCAGGAGGGGAAACGTCGGCATTGGTGAAAGCCGGGGACGGCACCGTCGGTGCGTTTTGCCCGCCGCCGGCAGCCGCCGTCGTCGTACCTTCAGAGCCGGCGTAGGCAGGCAATGGGGAGAGGGAGGCGCCCAGCGCCACCGCGGCCGAAAGGGCGAGCGTTCGCCACGGCGCGGTGCCACACGCGGGTGACGTCACAGGGCAACCCTTGCGCCGAGGGCTGCGAGCACTGCCTCCAACTCGGACCCGGTGACGCCGTTCCGCAGCAAGAAGTCCCGGGTGTTGAGCCCGCGCACGAAGTCCACGACCCGGGCGCCGCGGGTTTCCAGGAGCGGGGCGAGGGTTTCCTCGTCGAGGTAGCGCTCGTGCGGGTGCGGCGGCCACATGGTCCGGTGGCGCTCGTTGATGCTGCGCATGGCGGCCTGGTAGCTGGCCATGATCTCGGCATCGCCGGCGCCGGCAAGGTCCTGGAGCATGGCGGCGATCATGCCGCTGCGGTCCCTGCCGGCGGAACAGTGGATCACGACGCCTCCGGACGCGGCCGCCACGGCTTTGAACACGGCGGCGAGCCGGTCCGGAAAGAGGCGGGCGTTGGCCGCGTAGTGCGCGGGGTCGTTCAGGTAGGGATCACACAGGGCCTTGAACTCGGGGTTTTCAGGGTCCTCAGTCGGTGCAAGGACCACATCGAAGGCCGCGAGCGCCTCGCCTACGTCCGGGTCGGTGGGCCGGCGCTGCCGTTCGCCCGGGTTCCGAAGGTCGATGATCGTGCGGATCCCGTCCCGGTGGGCTTCCTGCCAGCCGGCCGCCGTGACCCATTCCCGCCGCCCCATCCGGTAGACGGAGCCAGCCACACGCCAGGCGTTCACCGCCCCGTCCCAGCCGATCTGTCCCCTCACGTTCACGGAGCCAGCTAACCACATCTGTCCCAGGGGACGCACCGATTTTGGACGGATTGTGCAGGGCTGAGGCAAGTGGTGCCTGATGACACGGCAGAAAAACGAGTACCGGGTACGGGTTTTTATGTCGGCAGGTGGGCGTACCCTAGGGCGATGAGCGCCATCTTGCGCCTTCACTTTCCATGCCTGCCGCGCTTGGCAGGCACGGCTCATCGCTTGCCGATTTTCCGCAACATTCCTTGCGTCTGCTTCCGTGGTTTTCCCTGAATGAGGGGGTTTCATCGTGTTGACCAATGAATTGCTCCGCCGTCACGCTGCCCGCCTGGCCGGCGCTTTGGCTGCCTTGGCACTCACAGCCGGCCTGACCGCTGCTCCGGCGTCAGCCGCAGATCAGCCACCCATCTACATCGGGCTGGGCGACTCCTATGCAGCAGGAATCGGCGGCGGGCCCTATCAGGCGGCGCCGGTAGGGTTTCCGGAGGACTGTGTCCAGACAGTGAAGGCATACCCGACCATTCTTGGCGGCAAAAACTTTGGTTGCCCGGGAGCCACCACATTAGATGTGTCTGCCAGAGTGACCGCTGCAGCGCTGAACGAGGTCACGCGGACGTACTTTGCGAAGGCCTCAGTCATCACCGTCACCATAGGCGGCAACGACATCGACGCGCCGGCCGCAGCTGCGGCGTGTGCGGCTTCCAGCTCCACAGCAGCCTGCAAGGCCGCCCTGTTCAATTCCTTAGCCGTCAAGCTCCCCCAGCTACCCAGCAAAATCAAGGCCATGGTTGCGGTGATCAAGCAGAACGCCCCCCGGGCCAGGATCGTGCTGACCGGATACCCACGGCTGTTCACGGCTAACGCGCTGATGTCCGAAGGAGAGAAAACCACTGTCCGCACGTTGAACTCCGCTGCTGACCTCCTCAATGGCACCATTGCAATTTCGGCGCTGGTCAGCGGGGCGAGATACGTCAGCGTTACGAACCAGTTCACCAACCATGGAGTCGGATCGGCCGATCCTTGGATCGTCGGACCGGCGCCGGTCTGCAAACTGTCCTACACCTGCGCCCCGGACGGGCAGCCGGGGGACGTGTTCCACCCGACGGCGACAGGCTATGACAGCGGTTACGCGGCCGCCCTCGCCGGGCTGGTGCCTTAGGGCGGGTGCAACAGCGCTGGGCGCTTGGACCGGCGAGGCCCGCTCGCCACGGCGCCGGTGTGCTTGGCGCCGCGCGTGGCTAGGCTGGTGACATGATCACAGTGTCGGGCACTGTAGCTTCATCCCTGCCGGCGCGGACGGCGTTCGCCTACCTGTCGGCATTCGAACACACCAGCGAGTGGGATCCGAACACGGCGGTAATGGAGAAGCTGACGGAGGGACCCGTCGCCGTCGGCCACCGCTACCATGCAGAGGCGCTGTTCCGGGGTAAGCGCCAGCCCCTCGAGTACGAGGTCATCGAACTGTTCGACAACCACATCAAGCTCCGGGGTGAACACCGGAACCTCGTGGCCTTCGACTCGATCGACGTGCGCTCGCTCAGCTCCGGCTCCGAGGTGGTGTACACCGCCCAGTTCAGCATCAACTGGCCCTACAAACTGCTGCAGCCGTTCCTCACGCCGCTGTTCATGAAGCTGCGGGACCCGGCCCTGAACGGGCTGCGGCAGAAACTCGAATCCCTCTAGCCGTCCGCAAACCAGTACAGGAGGACCCATGAGCAGCCAGAACCCCGACCCCGTTGAGGACCACCTCACCGGACTGGAGCCGGGCGGCGGAGTGCCGCCCGGCGAAACACCGCCCGCCGAAGCCTCCACCGGCGGGCCGCAGGGGCACGACGAGGGAGGACCGCCCCGCGGAAGCCAGGTGGCCGTCCTAGTGGCGATTGGCATCGTGGTGCTGCTGTGCGTGCTGTTCTTCGTCGGCTACATCGTCGGACTGCTGTAAACGCCGGCGCTTCCCCGGACGGCAGTCAGTCAGCCCAGTCGAAGAAGCCCTTGCCGGTCTTGCGTCCCAGTTCGCCGCGGGCCACCTTGTCCCGCAGGATCTGCGGCGGGGCGAAGCGCTCCCCCAGCGTCGAATGCAGGTACTCGGCGATGCCCAGGCGGACATCCAGGCCCACGATGTCGGTGGTCTTCAGCGGTCCGGTGGGATGCTTGTAGCCGAGCACCATGGCGGCATCGATGTCCTCTGCGGAGGCCACCCCTTCCTCCACCATGCGCATCGCCTCCAGCGCGATCGCCACACCCAGCCGCGAGGATGCAAAGCCGGGAGCATCATTAACGACGACGGCGGTCTTGCCCAGCGCTTCCGTCCAGCCTTTCGCCTGGGCCGCCAGCTCGGGCGACGTCTCCTGGGCCACGACCACCTCAATCAGGGTGGAGGCGGGCACGGGGTTGAAGAAGTGCAGCCCCACGAAGTTGGCCGGCCGCTGCAGTTGGGCGGCCAGATCGGTGACCGAGAGCGACGACGTGTTCGAAGCCAGGAAAGCATGGGCTGACAACTGTTCCTCCACGGCCTTCAGGGCACTGACCTTCAGCTCGAAATCCTCCGGAACTGCCTCCACCACCAGGCCGCAGCCGCCGAAGGCGGCGTAATCCGTGGACGTGCTGAACCGGGCCAGCACCTCCTCCTGGGTCCCCTCCAGGACGCCGCGGGCAGCTGACTTGGCCACGGCGTCGGTGACCCGGGCACGGGCGCCGGCGGCAGCATCGTCGTCGCGCTCCACCACCACCACGGTGGCGCCCTTGATGAGGAAGGCGTGGGCAATGCCGGCGCCCATACGGCCTCCGCCGAGGACGCCGACGTGCTGGGGAATGGCGGTCATGGCTTGGTCCCGTCTGTGGTGCTGCTCAATCTGTCGGTGTATTTGGTGTCGGTGCTTTTGGTGTCCGTGCTTTTCCGGTCAGTGCTTTTCCTGTCCAGGAAAGCCTGCATCCGGTCGAACTTGGCCTGCGACTCGAACAAGATGCCCTGCGCCAGCTGGTCGATGACGGGGTGCGCCTCGGCCGGCGCGTGGAACACCGACTTGGTGATCCGGACGGCCAGCGGGTCCTGCCGGGCGATGCGGTCGGCCAGCCGGTGGGCGGCGTCCATGAGCTCGGCGGGCTCGTGGAGTTCGGTGACCAGGTTGACCCCGAGGGCCTCCTCGGCCTTCAGCACCCGGCCGGCCAGCAGGATCTCCTTGGCAACGGGCTCACCCACGAGTTCCTTCAGCCGCCAGCTGGCACCGGCCGCCGCGAGGATCCCCAGGCCGGTTTCCGGATTGCCGATCCGCACCGCCGGGGTGGCGATCCGGAAATCCGCAGCGTAGGCCAGTTCGGCGCCGCCGCCCAGGCAGTAGCCGTCCAGCGCGGCGATCACCGGCATGGGCAGCTTGGCGATCCGGACGAAGATGGTGGAGTTGATGCCCTGCAGCGCGTCGTCGCGGCGCCGCTCCCGCAGCTGTGCGATGTCCGCGCCCGACGCAAAAACACCTTCGGTGCCGGCGATGATGAGGACTTTGGGGTCCTTTTCCAGTACGGCGCACACGGCATGGAGCTCGTCCACCATCTGCTGGTCGATGGCATTGCGCACGTCCGGGCGGTTGAGGAGCACCACCACGCGGTCCTCGCGTTCTTCGACCAGGAGGGTGCTGAAACCGCGGGTGCTCAAGTGCCCGTTCGCACTGGCTTGTCCGGTCTCGCTGGCCTGGCCGTTCATGCTGTCCGGGCCCGGCACTACACGCGCTCCAGCAGCATGGCCGTGCCCTGGCCCACGCCGATGCACATGGTGGCCAGCCCGATCCGCGCGTCCTCGCGCTCCATCCGGCCCAGCAGGGTGATGGCGATCCGGGAGCCGCTGGAACCCAGCGGGTGCCCCAGAGCGATCGCACCGCCGTCGTTGTTTACGATGTCCGGGTCCAGCCCCAGGCGCCGCACGCTGGCAAGGGATTGGGTGGCAAAGGCCTCATTGAGTTCGACGGCGCCAAGGTCGCCGACGCTGAGCCCGCTCCGCTTGAGCACCTTTTGGGTTGCAGGGACCGGGCCGATACCCATGATTTCCGGCTCGCAGCCCGCTGACGCGCCGTCGATGATGCGGGCCCGGGGCGTGAGCCCCAGCCGCTCGACCGCCGATTCGGAGGCCACGATGATGGCGGAGGCGCCGTCGTTGAGGGAGGACGAATTCCCGGCAGTGACCACCGAGCCGCCGGGCACCACCGGGCGGAGGCCGGCCAGGACGTCCATGGAGGTGCCGGCGCGGGGGCCCTCATCCGTGTCGACGACCGTCTCGGCCTTGCGGGTCTTGACCGTCACCGGGACGATCTCGTCCTTGAAGCGGCCGGCTTCGATGGCCGCGAGTGCCCTTTCATGCGAGCGGACAGCGAAGGCATCGGCGTCCTCGCGGGAGATGTTGTCCACGCGGCCCACTTCCTCGGCGGTTTCCGGCATGGAGAATGTCATCTTGCCGTCGCGGGAGAGTTCGCCCTTCTTGAACAGCGGGTTCACAAAGCGCCAACCGATGGAGGTGTCGAAGATGTCCCCGGGCTTGGCGAACGCGGCCTGCGGCTTCTCCTGGACCCACGGCGCGCGGCTCATGGATTCCACTCCGCCGGCCACCACGATGTCCGCGGCCCCGGCCTTGATCATCTGGCTGGCCATGATGATGGCGCTCAGGCCGGACGAGCACAGCCGGTTCACGGTGATGCCTGGGATGTGCAGCGGGAGGCCGGCCAGGATGGTGGCCATGCGCGCCACGTTGCGGTTCTCCTCGCCGGCTCCGTTGGCGTTGCCCAGGATGACTTCGTCGATGGCGTCCGGATCAACGCCCGTCCTGGCGACGGCCTCGCGGACCACCAGCGCGGCCAGATCGTCGGGCCGGACCGCCGAGAGCGCTCCGCCGTATCGTCCTACCGGGGTGCGGGCACCACCGACCAGAAAAGCCTCGACCATGAGAACATCCTTTTCGCAGAAGCAGGGCCGGAAGCGAATAAATTACCGACCGTTCGTTCTATAAAGATTACACGGTGCGGGCAGCCGGTCAACGGGAGTGGAGTTTTTGTCCACTTGTCGCGAGTTAAAGGGCCTCGAAGTCGTGACACGTGGACAAAAACTTTTCAGCCGGAAGGCGAACGCTCGGAGTCAGGCCTCGTAGCCGCAGATCGCTGCAACCTTGTCCGCCGAGGCGCTGCTGTCGTCGAAGGTGTAGCCCACCCATTCCCTGGCCAGCCGGCGCGCCAGCTCGAGGCCGATCACGCGCTGGCCCATGCACAGGACCTGGGCGTTGTTGCTGAGCACCGCCCGCTCCACAGAGAAGGAGTCGTGGGCGGTCACGGCGCGGACGCCCTTGACCTTGTTGGCGGCAATCGCCACGCCCAGGCCCGTGCCGCACACCAGGAGCGCCCGGTCCGCGGCGCCGCTGGCCACCATGCGCGCGGCCTCAACAGCCACGTGCGGATAGGCGGTGTGGCCGTCCGGGCCCACGCCGACATCGACGACGTCCGCCACCAGGCCGTGTGCGGCCAGATCGTTTTTCAGCGCTTCCTTGTATTCGAAGCCGGCGTCATCGCAGCCGACGACGATTCGAAGTTTTTCTGCCATTTGGGTGGGCCTTTCGGGGGTTGGTCAGCGGTCGGTCAGGAGGCGGGTATCCCGCTGCGCAGACCGGCCAGGTCCCGAACCAGCAGCGCGAACGAGGTGGCGCCCGCATCAGGGGTGCCAACGGATTTTTCTGCCAGCGGGCGGGCACGGCCCAGCTTGGGCCGCAGGGCCGCCGTCGCTTCAGCCTGTTGCACGGCGACCTCGGAAGCCGCCAGCCAGGCGGCAGCGAAGGAGCTGCCCCGGCCGACGCCGTCGGCGAGCTCGCCGACGAACGGCAGGAGAGCGTCCACGAGGGTCTTGTCCCCCACCGCGGCACGGCCCAGGTCCAGGATCGCGCCGGAAAAGGCCTGGACGGCAGCCACGAAGTCGCCGTCCGTGTAGTCCGCCTTCCCGTCGGTGAGGGACTGGCCCGCCGCTTCGAGGGCGGCTCCCCACAGCACTCCGGAGGTGCCGCCGGCATGCTCCGCCCAGCCCTGCCCGGCCGACTGCAACAGATAAGCCGCGCCAGCCCCGCCGTCGTACGCCGCGCGGGCAGCCGTAAGAGCGGCGTCAATGCCTTTGACCATGCCGCGGCCATGGTCGCCGTCGCCCGCCACAGCATCGATCTCGCCCAGGCGCGCTTCATTCGCATGCAGGCATGCGGCCATGCTTTCGAGGGCATTGAGGGCGGTTCCGGCAAGAACGACGGCGGCCGGGCTCGCTTCCGGGATGGCCCGGGCTTCCCGGGCGGCGCCGCCTGTGTCCTGCACGTAGCCGGCCGCAGCCGCGACCGGAGCCCGCTGCTTCCGGAAGGCCGGGGTGTACGCGTCGGCTGTCCAGAACGTCTCGAGCTCGTCATCCAGCCACATCAGCGTCAGCGACACGCCTCCCATGTCCAGGCTCGTGACGAGTTCACCGACTTCGGCGTCCACCACGTCCAGTCCCGCCTCACGCAGCAGCCGCGCCACCGTGCCCCAGAGGAGGAAAAGCTCTTCGTACTTGGTGGTGCCGAGCCCGTTCAGGATGGGTGCCACGCGCCTGCCGGCGCCCTGCGGCGCGGCCTCGAGCAGTGACGTGACCATCAGCTGCGCCAGTTCGGCGGCCGGGGGCATGGCCTGGTCCCGGATGCCCGGTTCCCCATGGATGCCCAGGCCAAGGCCCAACTGCCCCTCCGGCACCGTGAACAGCGGCCGCCCGGCCCCCGGCATGGTGCAGCCGGAGAAGGCGACGCCGATGGTCCGGGTGGCAGCGTTGGCGGCACGCCCGGCCCGCTCAACGCCGTCGATATCCAGCCCGGCCGCCGCTGCGGCGCCGAGCACCTTGAAGACGGAGAAGTCCCCCGCAATGCCCCGCCGCTTGTCCTCCTCGGCGGCGGACGCGACGTCGTCCGTGACCACCACGATCCGGGTATCGATGCCCTCCTTGCGCAGGCGCTCCGCGGCGATGCCGAAGTTCATGTTGTCCCCGGCGTAGTTGCCGAAGGTCAGGATCACTCCCCGTCCCTGGTGGGCGGCCTTCGCGACCGAGTACACCTGCGCTGCCGACGGCGAGGTAAACACGTTTCCCACGACGGCGCCGGTGGCGAATCCGCTGCCCACCAGGCCGGCAAAGGCGGGATAGTGCCCCGAGCCTCCGCCGACGACGACGGCCACCTGCGGTTCGCCGGTGCGCAGCGCCACGGCCCCGCCGGGGACGCCGCGGAGGCGGTCCGCGTAGAGGTCAAGGAAGCCGGCGAACTGGTCTTCGGCGAATTCGGCGGGATCGTTGAAAATCCTGGTCATGGGGAGTGCTCCAAAATCTCGGTACTGGTGGTCTTAGTGGTGGCGCGTGCCGGCGCTGTCCTCTGGCACTTTGAGGAAGGTGGTGAGGGCGAAGGCGACGCCGTAAAGAGCCACGAACGCCCACACCACGCCGGCGTTTCCACCCCAGGGAAGGACAGCCGCGACGACGGCTGCGCCGAGGAACGCCGCTCCGCCCGCAGCCGTGGTGTACATCGCCATGGCCGCACCCTTGTGCTCGGGGGTCAGTGCGGGCATGATCGCGCCCATCGGAACGAAGCCTGCCAGCAGGATTCCAAACACGACGCCGGCCAGGACGGACAGCCAGTAGCCCCAGTCGGAGCCGGGGGCCACCAGGTGCGGGACGTACCACCACGCGAGCAGGCCGGCGGCAGAGCCGACGACGCCGAACCAGCGGACCGTACGCTGCCATCCCCACTTGTCGCCGATGGCGCCGAACACGGCGTTGAAGGAAATGTTGGACGCGTACACGATGACCGTCATCATCAGCCATTGCGTCTGGGACCAGCCGAGTTCGCCGCTGATCACGCCGGGCAGGATCACGAACATGCCGTACTGGGGTGCGGTGTTGATCAGGCGCACGATGAAGCCCGTGAGGATGCGGGGTTCCCGCGCAAGGAGGCGGATGCCGCCTGTCAGGACTGCCGCCGTCGACTCCCCCTCGGGGGCGAGCCGCCGGCTGCCGCGCTCCTCCCGGACACCCAGCCGGGCGATGAGGAAGCCGGCGGTGACCAGGCCGATTGAGGCGGCCATGGTCAGGGACTCGCCGGCATGCCCGCCGCCAAACAGCGGGATGAAGGTCAGCGCGAACAGCGAGCCGAACGTGGGCAGGCCGCCGGTGAACATGACGTAGAACCAGCCGACGGCGGTTCCGTTGCTCTTCCGCGGGGCCACGGTGTTGATCCAGACCAGGAACGCGAAGGCGAACAGCGGATAGCCGAGGCCGCGCAGGAAGTAGCTGGCCATGATGCCGGGTGTGAACCCTGCATCAAGGCTGACCAGGAACAGGATCTCGAACGTGACCCAGGCGGCGAAGCCGAGTGCCATGACGCGGCGGGGTCCCACAAGGTCCGACAGTGCGCCGGAAAGGTAGGAGGCGACCGTCACCGCGACGCCGTACATCGTGATGATGGTGGGGACCAGCATGGCCTGGCTGCCGAGCGCCGCCGCCATGTGCGGGGCGATGAAGTTTGACTCGACGCCGTTGCCGGTCATGAAGACCAGGACACCGAGGAAGCCCCAACGCAGGGAATGCGGAATGCCGAGCCGGTCGAGCAGCCGTTCCCGCGAGGCGGCAGCGGGCGTTGCAATTGTGGTCATGGGAAAACGCCTTTGTTTTTGGGGAGGATGACGGCGGTCAGCGTGCAGCGCCGGGAAGGATCGAAACCTTGACGGAGGCACCGGCGGTGTCGCCCACGAGGTCCAGGGCGTCCTGGAACCTGTCCAGTGGGAACTGGTTGGTGCAGATCTCGTCCATGGGCAGGACGCCCGATTCGATCATCTTGATGGCCGCCGGCCAGCAGTGCGGGCCCAGGTGCGCGCCGCGGACGTCGAGTTCCTTGTCGTCGCTGATGATGGACCAGTCCACCGAAACGTCAGAACCGAAGACCGAGTACTCGACGTACGTGCCCAGCTTGCGCAGCAGGTTCAGCCCTTGGCCAACGGCCGAAGGATGTCCGGTTCCTTCGATGTAGACATCGGCGCCGTAGCCGTCCGTCATGTCCTTGACCACCTGCACGGCGTCCTCGCGCCCGACATTGATGACGACGTCGGCCCCGCACTTGCGGGCAAGGGCCAGTTTGTCGTCCGACATGTCCAGCGCGACCACCTTCAGCGGGCTCTTGGCCTTGGCTCCGGCGATCATGCCGAGCCCGATCGGACCGCAGCCAGCGATCACGACGACGTCGTTGAACTGGATGTTGGCCCGCTCCACGGCGTGCAGCGAGCAGGACAGCGGTTCGGCAAAGGCCGCATGCTGGGGCGCCAGTTCCTTGGAGACCTTGTGCGCACGGGCGTTGGGCGGGACCACCAGGTACTCGGCCATGGCTCCGTTGTAGTTGCGGAAGCCGAACATGTCGTGCGGACCGCACATCCAGTACTGCCCACGCTGGCAGTACCGGCATTCCTCGCACGGCACGATCTGCTCGCAGGCGATGCGGTCGCCAAGTTCCAGCCCGTGCTGGGCCAGGGCAGCCGCCCCGCCGCGCACGATGGTTCCGACGAACTCGTGCCCGGGGGTGACCTCCTTCTGGGCCCAGGCGGGACGGTTCTCGTCGCCCCAGAACTTTGCGGCCCCGTGGTAGCACTTGAGGTCGCTGGCGCAGACACCGACGGCTTCGACCTTCATGAGCAGCTCGTCCTCGGCCGGGACCGGGGTCGGCACCTCTTCGAGCGTGTAGTTCTCCGGCCCGTGGCAGATGACTGCCTGCATTACGGCCGGCACAGCGGTGTCCGTTGCTAGCTGTTCTTCGTACGTGGTTGACATGGTTCCCTCCTTGGAACGTGTGACCTGCGTCAATGAATCCAGTCTGGAATCCGCGTGAACAAATGTCAAGAACAAAATTTCTAACGGCATTTTGATGTGAAATTTTGTTCAGAGATTGGCTATGATGGAGGCATCTGACACGCAATGAGGGGACGGATCCATGCGGGACGCCACGGACGACCCGGCTGGCGCGGGCAGCAAATTTCCGCTGGAGATGCTGTACCAGGCCGCCAGGATGTACTACCTGGACGACGCCAACCAGGTGAAGATCTCCGAGGCACTGGACGTCTCCCGGCCCACCGTCAGCCGCCTCCTGGCGGAGGCGCGGCGGATCGGCCTGGTCAAAATCGAAGTGGTGAACCCGTCCCGGCACGCCTCCGAATCCCTGGGCGGCGAACTTGCCGAGGCCCTGTCGCTTGAGAAGGTCTACCTTGCCGACGGTGACCAGTCACGCCGGCTCCGGGTGGGGCTGCTCCCCCAGGTCTCCGAGGCCGTCGCGGACATGGCGCTGGCCCCAGGCGACATCCTGCTCGCATCTTCGGGCAGGACCATTTATGAACTCAGCCAGGCCGTGCTGCCGAAACTTCCCGGCGTGCTGGTTGCCCCCAGCGTCGGGGGCCAGACCGAGCCAGAACCCTGGTACCAGACCAACGAAATTGCCCGCGCCATGGCAGAGCATGCCGGCGCGCACCCGGCCTTCCTCTGGACACAGGCGCTCCCCTCCCCCGAGATGCACCAGTTCCTGCAGCAGGATCCGGACTTCCGGAGGATCCAGCGGCTCTGGGAGTCGGCGAAGGGCGCACTCCTGGGCGTCGGCGCGCCGCCCACCACCCGGAGCTCCATCTCACGCTTCATCCCAAAGGACGACGATTCCCTGGCCCGCGCCGTGGGAGACATCTGCCTGAACTTCTTTGACGTCCGCGGGGAGCGCGTTGAGTTTCCCGGCAGCGACCGTGTGGTGGCCACTACGCCTGACATTCTGCATGCGATCCCGCACACCGTCGGCGTCGCCGTGGGAACCGAGAAGGCCAGCAGTATAGTCGGCGGGGCGAGGGGCGGTTACTTCCGGAAGCTGGTCACCGATGCGGTGACTGCCAGGGCGGTCCTGGACTACCTGGCGGCCTAGTTCAGCCGCGCCGCCTGAGGCCGGCTTCAGGCCTGCGGTGAACCCGCGGTTCTTTCCTGCATCCGGGCCAGGGCGTGCATGTGCTCGCGGTTGCTCGGATAGAGGCCACAGTAGGTTCCGTACATCTCCTGGTAGATACCAGAAGTTTCCGGCTTGGGCTCCACGTGCCCTGACGCCTGCATCCAGTCGGTGTCTGGCGCCACCGCCCCCGTACCCACAGCAGCCAGCAGGGCGTCCCCGTAGCTGGCCCCGATGGTCACCCGGGGAACCAGCTGCGCCCTGCCGGTCACGTCACTGGCGATCTGGGACCACAGCCTCGCCTGCAGGCCGCCGCCGACGGCCAGCAGCCGGGAAACCGGCTCCCCCGCTTCCTCCACCAGATCCAGCGTCTGCCGCAGGCCCAGGCAGATGCCCTCGAGGGCGGCACGGACGAGGTGGCCGCGCCCGTGCCTCAGTGTCAGGCCCGTGATCATTCCCCGGGCGTCGGGGTCCAGGATGGGGGTCCGTTCACCGGCGAAGTACGGCAGCACCAGCAGGCCTTCGGCGCCGGCGGGCACCCGGGCGGCTTCCTCCAGGAGGTCGGCCATCGGGGTCTCGCCCATGATCTGCTGCAGCCAGGTCAGCAGGGCACCCGAGGTGGCCATTCCGCCGGACAGCGTCATGGAGCCGGGCTCAACGCCGGGAACCGGCCACAGCCGCGGGTGGCTCCTGAACGCTTTGAGCCGCTGCACGAAAAACATGGTGGAGCCATACATGAGCATGGTGTCCCCAGGACGGCGGACGCCTACGCTGTGCGCTTCCACCCAGGCGTCCACGGTTCCCGCGCAGACAGGCGTTCCCGCCGGAATGCCTGTCAGCGCCGAAGCTTCGGCAGTGACGTTGCCCGCTATGTCGGCCGGCCACAGCAGCCGGGGCAGCGGCAGGTGGCCGGCTACGGCGGCAGCCCGGTCTGCGATCCAGTCGAGCCGATGGATGTCATAGAGGGGATCGCACTGGCCGGCCGTGGGGTGGTCCATGACGTATTCGCCGGTGAGCTTTTGCACCAGGAACGAACTGCAGGAGTACCAGTACCGCGCGGCGGCAAAGGTCCGAGGTTCGTTCCTGGCAATCCAGCGCAGCTTTGGCCCCACCGACTGCGACGACAGGGCCTTTCCGCCGTCAGCCTCGATCCGCTCAGCGCCGAATTCGGCGTTGAGTTCGTCAATTTCCCTAACCGCCCTGGTGTCCACGCCGTAGAGGATGGCCGGCCGCAGCGGCACATGGTTCGCGTCCGTAACAACGAGGCAGGGCCCCATTCCGCTGACCGCCACTCCGGCAACCCGGCGCGGGTCCTGCCTGGCGAACAGCTGCCCGCAGAGCTGCCGGACTTCGGCCCACCACGTGTTCTCCGCATCGAATTCCGCCCAGCCCGGCCGGGGTAGGGACGCCGTGTGGTGCACGGTGGCGGAGTCGATGATCGTGCCGTCGGAAGCGGCCAGCACTGCCTTGCTGCTGCCGGTTCCTATGTCGAGTCCGAGGAACAAACCGGCGACCACCTCCCTTGTGGGGCCCGCTGCGGGGCATTGGGGCCATCGTATCCCGCGGCCGGCAGCACCCGCTTCCGGCGAAAGGCGCGCATGGCCGGCCCACGCCCACTGTGGTTTTTGTCCACTTGTCGCGGGTTAAAGAGCCTCGAAGTCGTGACACGTGGACAAAAACTCCTCAGCCGACCGGCTTCGGCTTTCCGGCGCAGCCCGGCTCAGGCCACCACTACGCCCAGATGCGCCGCCAGCAGCGGCGCCAGAAGCCCCAGCTGGTACTCATCGATCACCACGCCGCCCAGGCTGCCCAGCCCGCTGATGCTCCGGAAGCCGCTGCCGCGCAGGTCGAAGTCCTTCAGCTTGGCGCCGGCGAGGTCCAGGCTGCCGATGGTGCAGTTTTTGAGCGCCACCCGGGCCGCGGTGGCGGAGCCCAGGTCCAGTTCGCTGATAATGCAGTCGCTGATCTGCACGTCCGCCAGCCGCGAGCCGCGCAGGTTGAGATAGTCCACCTTCCCGCCGTCGATCCGCACCGACTGCCATCCGCTTTCAAAAAGCTCCGCCGAACCCCACCGGGGGTTGCTGAAGACGACATCGTGCATGGTGGCGCGCGCGGCATTGAAAACGGGGGCGTAGGCCTCCTCGACGATACAGTCCCGGAACGTGGCGCCCCGGAGCTGGGCCTCGTTGAAGGAGACGCCGGCGAATTCGCATTCCGCGAAGGTGACCCCGCTCAGCTCAAGCCCGTCGGCGGCTGCGCGGCTGAACCGCATACCGTCGTACCGCTCGGCCCTCCTGAAGTCCGGCGCGCCATCCTCCCGGAGGCCTTCGAGCCGGACGGGCGCCAGCCGCGGCGCAATTACTTTCGAGCCCGCGCCCTGACGGGCTTTGCCCGGAGCCCTTCCCGCCACTAGAGCTGCTCCGCTTTGGCAGCGATTTCGGCGAGGTCCTTCGCCAGGGCCTTGCGGGTCACATTCATGCCCAGCCGCCCTAACAGGGCAAGCATGAGGCGGCTGAAGACCGTGGGCCGCAGGACCTCCGCGCCGAAGGTCATGGTCAGGTCGGTCCCGCCGCCGCGTTCCTCCAGGGTGAACCGGGAGGTGTAGTCGGCTCCGCCCTGCAGCGCCTTGACCGTGGTGCTGTGCGGCGGATCCGCCTGGGACACCCACATCTCCACGGTCTCGCGGCGGCCCATCATGGACCGCGTTTCCTTCCAGCGCGTGCCTTCGCCGTACGGCCCCTCACTGACCATCTGGATGGATTCGACGCCGGACAGCGTGGCGGCCGATCCCGGAACATCCGAGATCACCGCCCAGACTTTCTCCGGACTGGCGTTCACGTGCTGACTCAGGCTGATGCTGTGATCCATGCCCTCGAGCCTAGCCGCGGGCACGGACAATTGGGCGCCGCACCCGCGCCGCACCCCCAGCGCAGGCACCGCGAACCGCAGCGCACGAGAGGAAATCAGCAAGCGGACTTGAATTAGTAAGCATGCTTCGTGTTAGGCTGAAATGGCTTTGTCAGATCAACCGGCAACGGAAGGTGGTGCCCCTCATGGGTATCGGAGACAAGATCCAGAACGCTGCAGAAGACTTCGGCGGCAAGGCGAAGGAAGCCGCGGGCAACGCGACGGACAATGACCGCCTGAGGGCCGAGGGCCAGAAGGACCAGGTGGTCGCAGACGCCAAGAAGGTCGGCGAAGACGTCAAGGACGAATTCAAGCGGGATTAGTTACCCCGACGCAACGGCGACGCCGGACTCCCTTGGGGGGC